>CAYNZG010000041.1:0-9583 GCA_964401525.1 uncultured Ruminiclostridium sp. | reverse complement strand
TTTTCTCCGGAGAAAATGGGGGAAAAGAGCGCCGGGGCTTCGCCCCTGGACCCCGGTGAGGTGGGTCTGACCCTGCCAGGCTAAACCTCCCCGTCCCGTTGGCCTGCGGCCGGATGATCGGCAGGCCGTCCATGGCGCGCCACCAGCTTGGCGCGCGGGGACGTGGGAGAAAACCTGTAGGGAGTGGCCGAAGGGTCCCGGCCACTGTTCACGAAACCTGCCCTTACGCTTCCTTCCGGTCGAACAGCAGATAGCCGCCGCAGGCGAAGACCATCCCATAGCCCACCAGCAGGCCGATGCGGGAGAGCATGGACAGGAAGGGCAGGGCCACCCCGATCCACAGGTTATGCCACCGGAGGTACCCAGTGAAGAGCAGGCCGCCCCAGGCGGGCAGATAGGTCCCGATGGCCAGCAGGGCCACATAGAGGACCACGCACAGCAGCACCGTGAGGCCGGAGCCCTTCACCAGCTGGTTCACAAAGCAGAAGAACAGGACCAGCACCGCCAGGGAGATCAGGTCCAGCGCGTAGGCCACCAGGCCGGTCAGCAGACCGCCGGTCCCGCCGCCCATGGCCACCTGGGTCAGGGCCGTGACCACATAGAGGACCACCAGGTCAAAGACGCACAGCACAAAGGCCGCCGCCGCCTTGGCAAAGAAGAGCTTCCCCTTCCCCACGGGCCGCATGAGGGAGAACCGGATGGTGTGGTCCGCCTGCTCGGTAACGAACAGGTCGCAGGAGGCCATGATGGCCATGAGGGGCAGGAAGACCAGCAGCAGGAAGGGAAGGTTGGCGGTGGTGAGGCCGCTGAGCATGGTCTCCGCCGACACGGCCCCGCCGGTGATGTAGTTGGCGATGACCAGCCGCAGGGCGCTGGCCACGCAGACGAGGCAGCCCAGGATGAGGAAGACCAGGTATTTCTTCCGCTTCCGCAGCTTAAAGCATTCATTCTTCAGTTCAGCGATAAATTTTTCCACGGATACCCCTCCTCACAGAACCACAGAGCCTTTTTTGTCCCGCACCTTGGCTAAGAAGTAATCCTCCAGGGAGGGATGCAGCCGCAGGGCCTCCTCCTTGGTGTCGAAGGAGAGCATCTCCCCCTCGTGAAGGACCAGCACATGGGTGCACATCTTTTCGATCTCCGAGGCCAGGTGGCTGGCCACCAGGAAGGTGACTCCCTTCTCCTTGGCCAGACGGATGATGATCTCCCGGATCTCCACCGTGGCCTCGATGTCCAGGCCGTTGGTGGGCTCGTCTAAAATCATCAGCTCCGGCTCCGACAGCAGCGCCAAGGCCAGGCCCATCCGCTGCTTCATGCCCAGGGAAAACTTGCCGCACCGCTCCTTGCGGTACTGGGCCAGGCCCACGATCTCCAGCGACTTGTCGATGCGGGCCTCGTCCACGTTGGGATAATACCGGGCAGCCATCTCCAGGTGCTCCTGGGCGGTGAGATTTTCATACAGGGCGGGCTGCTCGATGAGGGCACCCACCTGAGCCAGGGCCGCCTCCCGGCTGTCCACCGCGTTCGCCCCGAAGACGGTGATGGTGCCTTCGGTGGGCTGGGACAGGCCCGTGATGGACTTCATGATGGTGGTCTTTCCGGACCCGTTCGGCCCCAGCAGGCCCACCACCTGGCCCCGTTCCACGGAGAAGGTGATGTTCCGGGCACCCCGTCCATTGCTGTATACCTTGGACACATGGTCCAGCTTCAATACGATATCCAAAATAGGCTCCTTTCCAGTGTGTGTGCGGCGCTGACCCCGGAGGCGAACGCTCCGGGGCAGCCGCGGGGAAAAGACCGACACTCCCTGACCGGCGATCAGTCGAGTTTGGTCCGCTGGCCCACGTCGGGCAGCTTGGCCACGGTGGTCCCATGGTCGGTGACGGTGAGGTCCCCGGTCATGACCAGCTCATGGTGGCCGCCATCCATATCCGTGGTGGTGAAGGTAACGGTGATCTGGTTGCCGGTGAGATAGCCGTTAGCATCCACGCCGAAGGCGCAGTCCACATTGTTCAGGACCATGTCCTTGCCCACATAGTAGTACAGGTCATCGGACCAGTTGCTGTGGGGGTTGGCCTTGGTATAGTCCTTCATGGTGGCGTAGTAGTCATAGGTGCCATCAGCGTGGACATAGACGATGCCGCTGCCCTTCTGCTCCAGGATCGCATCGTACTGATCCATGCAGCCGCCGATGACTTCATAGAATCTGTCTAACTGGTCCTGGTTCTCCTCGTACCACGCATCGTCCGTGGTCTCGGTGTAGTTGGTCTTGAAGTCCTCGGAGAGGGCTTCACCGGTCTGCTTTTCATAGTAAGCGAAGGTCGTGGCATCATAGTCCTCGTAAGTGACCTGATAGACCTGGCTCTGGTCGGCGGCGAGGGTGCAGGCAAACAGGCCCAGGCCCGCGTTCACCAGAGAGGGCACCTGGCTGCCGGCGATAGACACCTGATAGAGGGTGCTGCCGTCCTCCTTGCCCACCTGGACGAAGTTGTTCTTCAGTTCGCCCACCACCGTGTCGGCAGCAAGCTCCGCGAAGTTCACCAGCCGCCGCTGCATCTCGTCCTCGGGATCATAGCCCAGCAGGGTGGTGTTGCTCCGCTGCACCTGGCTCTGGCGATAGGTCGTGCCGTCGTCCTGGAACCAGATGCAGGTCCCGTCCACGGTGGCGTCCCAGAGCCCACTGCTGCCGTTGCTGTCTGTGGTGACGCTGTGGCTGACGCTGTTAGTGCCGTCCTGCTGGTAGTCCACCGTGAGGCCGACCACCTCTTTGCCGTCCAGAGTCATGGTCAGGTCGCCGTGGGCGGTATAGTTCTCCTCCTCCAGGGCCAAGGCCATCACGGCCTTTTTATAGGCAGAGTAGCCGTTGGCACTGCCGAAGGCCGCCCCGGCCGAGACTGCCAGGACCAGCACACCGGCAGCTAAGCAGAGCATAAATCGTCGCTGTCTTTTCATGGGGGTCCTCCTTTTCACTGATCGATAACGGTCCCACAAGGGACCCACACGTTGCTTGACAGGATCATTATACCGTATGTTCCTAAAAAAAGGATAGCAGAACTCTTAAGATTTGATTAAAAAAGCCGCCCCCGGTCGATGACCGGGGGCAGCAGGTGGACGCAGTGAGAAATGAAATGAGAGAGAAAGAAGAAAAAAGAAAGAAGAAGGAAGTGTCGGAGCGGTCCGCGTCCAAAGGACCGCCGGGATCATTTTTCTCCTACAGGATACCCTGCAACCATGAACAAAACATGGGGATTTTTTTAAGAAATTGTGAAATCAGGTGTTGCGGGTCCGGTCCCCGGTGTCCAGAGGCTGGATCTGGGTGGTGCCGTAGTCGGTGACGGCGACGGTCCCGGTGATCTCCAGGGTGTGGTGACCGCCTTCGGCATCGGTGGTCTGGAAGGTGGCGGTGATGGTGTTGTCAGTCAGGCGGCTGTCCTTGTCCAGGGCGAAGTCGCAGTCCACCTTCTGGAGGGTCATCTCCTGGGCAACGTAGTAGTCCAGGCCGCACTCCTCCCGGTGGGCGGAGACATATTCCTGCCAGGTAGCATAGTAGTCATAGCTGCCGTCATTCTTGATATACAGCACGCCGACATTGCCCTTCTCGTTCAGGATCTCGTTGTAGTGGTCCCACATGACAGCCCCGGCTTCCGAGATAGCATCCATCTCTGCCTCGTGCTCCTGGTAGAAGGTCTCACTATAGCCGATCTCCTTGGCCTCCCGGACGGCATCGGAGACGGTCTTGCCGGTGGTTTTCTCATAGTAGGCGATCTCTGCCTCGTGGTACTTGTCAAAGGTCATGTAGCCGTCGTTGTTGTAGTGGTCCCCGGCAGTACTGTAGGCGAAGAGGGACAGGCCCGCATTCACCAGAGAGGGCACCTGGCTGCCGGCGATGGACACCTGATAGAGGGTCTTGCCGTCCTCCTTGCCCACCTGGACGAAGTTGTTCTTCAGCTCCCCGGCCACGGTGTCCGCCGCCAGGGACAGGAAGTTCACCATCCGGCTGTTCCACTCATCGCTCTGGTCATAGCCAAAGAGGGTAGTGTCCGACCGCTCCACCTGCGCCTGGTGGTAGATGGGGTCCTCCTCGTTGAACCAGATCTCGGTCCCGTTCAGGGTGGTGTCGAAGTAGTGGGTGCTGTCCTCATACTCGGTGGAAGCCGCGTCGATGGACCGGTTCACGCCGTCCTGGGCGTAGCGGATGTCGGCGGTCAGCAGCTCCTTGCCGTCCACCTTCAGGCTCATGGCCCCCTGGGCGGTGAAGTTCTCCTCCTCCAGGGCCAGGGCCATCACGGCATCTTTATAGGACGAATACCCATTGGCACTGCCGAAGGCTGCTCCGGCGGAGACACCCAGCACCAGCACACCGGCCATCAGGCAGGCGGTGATCCGCGTTTTCTTTTTCATCATCATGTCCTCCTTATATAGGATGTGGTCTTTGCCAAGCAGGCGTGTTCCCTTGTGACACTCTTATTGTAGCCCACGATTCCAAAGAAAGAATAGAGAACCTATTAAGATTTGATTAAAAATCACGCGGGAAGTGCCGGAACGCAGATGGTTTTTCGGCCCTCTGCCTTTCTGATTTTCACCCACCTTTCTCTTGGCTCCCCCTCTGGGAGAGGCAAGAGGTTGAGATATCCTACACGCTATACACAACACGCCAAAAGGCGGAACGGCACGAGCCGTTCCGCCTTTTCGGTCTGTTATCGTTTTTTGGCGCAGGCCAGCGCCACGGCTCCGCCGCCGGTGTGGCAGCAGATGCTCAGGGGCAGGGAGATGAGCTCCACCTTGTAGTCCGGGAAGGCCGCCTGTACTTCCTTCTGCCAGGCCTCCCCCACGCTGGGGTCGCCGCCGGAGTACCCGGCAAAGACGTTCATGTCCAGGTCCCGGAAGCGGGTGGTCAGGTCCTTTTCCAGGGCATCCAGCAGGACGGGCTTGGCGTGGCGCATCCCCCGGACCTTTTTGTAGGCATCCAACTTGCCGCCCTGGATCTGCAGCACCGGCTTGATGCTCAGGATGGTGGCCATGGCCGCCCCGGCCGCCGTGATGCGGCCGCTCTTCTTCAGGTACTCCACCGTGTTCACGGCGATGTAGACACTGGCGTCGTAGGCCTCGGCCTCCAGGATGTCCCGGACCTCCGCCGCGGTCTTGCCCTGGGCCAGCAGGATCTGGGCGTTGCGGATGGACTGGAGCAGCAGCACCGAGATGCGCTTGTCATCCACCACCACCACCCGGCCGTTGTAATCCTGAGCCATGGCCTTGGCAGAGGCGCAGGAGCCGCTGAGGCCCGCGCTCATGGGAAAATGCAGGACGGCATCGTGGTCCTTCAGCAGCTCGTCCCACATGGTCAGAATGGCCGCCGGGGAGGGCTGGGAGGTAGAGACCTCCTCCCCCGCCTCCATCCGTTCAAAGAACTGCGCGTGGGAGATGTCCTTCCCCTCGTAATAGGTCGCGCCGCCGATGCAGAAGGGCATGGGAATCACATGGATGCCCATGGCCTCCGCCTGACTGGCGGAAATGCCGCTGTTGGTATCTGTCACAATGGCTGTTCGCACAAAAATTCCTCCTGCTTGGCATCCGCGCCGGTCTGTTCCCGGCGGACACTACTATTATTTTCTGTTATCATAGTCATTATATTATAGAATAGCATGGTTTCCTGCCCTTGACAAGTGGACAGATCCCGAAGAATGTAAAATACTCCCAAATTTATCCAGAAATTTTCCACAGCGGAAATCTCCACCGCCCCCTTGCCTGTCGGGGCGGGCCATGCTATGATGAAGCAGAAGGAACAAGAAGTTGAGGTGGACCACCATGAGAACCAGAGAAAGCAAGAAAGCCCGCTACCTGCGCATCGCCGCCGAGGTGGCCCGGGGCTCCACCTGCCTGCGCCGCCAGTACGGAGCCATCATCGTCCGGGAGGACGAGATCATCGCCACCGGTTACAACGGCGCGCCCCGGGGCGACGCCAACTGCTGCGACGTGGGCACCTGCTGGCGCATCGAGCATAACATCCCCCACGGGGAGCAGTACGAAAAATGCGTGGCCGTCCACGCAGAGATGAACGCCATCATCTCCGCCGCCCGGCGGGACATGATCGGCAGCACCCTCTACTTAGTGGGCTTCGACGGGGACACCCCCATCCGGGCGGAGCCCTGCGCCATCTGCGCCAAGCTCATCAAAAACGCCGGCATCGCCCAAGTCATCACCGGGGAGCCGGACAGCACCCCCTGAACAGCGGACCGCCCCAGCCTGTCGGCATGGGGCGGTCTTCCCGTTTGGAGGGGCCCCGGCCCCGGCTTCGCTTTCTATTGTTTTGTATTTTGCACATCTTCTCCACCGAAAGACAGGAAAGTATTGACTTTTTCTAACAAGATATTGCATTTTTTACTTACGTCATGTATACTTATGTTATAATATCTCCAACTTGTGAGGGATCCGTATGTATCAGGTAATCATCGTAGAAGACGACCCTATGGTCGCTGAGATCGACAAGCAATATGTCGAGCACAACAACAAAATGTCCATCGCCGGCGTGTTTCAGAACGGCCAGGACGCCCTGGACTTCGTGCGCACCCATCCGGTGGACCTCATCATGCTGGACTACTACATGCCCGTCATGGACGGCCGGACCTTCCTCATGAAGCTGCGGGCTGAGGGGATCCTGGCCGATGTCATCATGGTCACGGCCGCCAGCGAAGCCCGCCACGTCAGCGAGCTCTACTCCTACGGCGTGTCCGACTATCTCATCAAACCCTTTGACTACAACCGCTTCCAGACCGCCCTGCAGAAGTTCATCTCCCGGCGGGAGGCCCTCTCCGGGGACAAGGCCTTCAACCAGGAGGAGCTGGACAAGGTCATCGCCCCCGACAACCAGCGCAGCGGCCACTTCGTGGACAAGGGCATCCACCCGGTCACCCTGGAGATCATCTGCTCCTTCCTGCGGGAACACAAGAGCGAAAAGCTCTCCATCGAGGACATCGCCAAGAATGTCTCCCTGTCCCGGGTCACCCTGCGGCGGTATATGAACTATCTCATCGACAAGAACAGCGTCATCGGCGGCGTGGACTACTCCACCGGCGGCCGCCCCTCCGCTGTGTATACCTACATCGGCAAGTGATTTGATCTGGCAAAAAATCTCCCGTACACGGATCCGTGTACGGGAGATTTTTTTACATAACGCAGAAGGGAAAGTTAAAAAATGTCGCCGATCTCGCCGCCGTAGCCGTCTGCATAGTAGGGGGCCTCGAAGAACTCCTCCACCTGGGTCCCGTCCTTCAGGGTGCCCACGGCGTGGAAGCGGACCGTCAGGACCGGGTAGGTCTCGTCCCCGATGGTGACAGACTCCGTGGCCGCTGCCTTGGCGGCGCTCTCGTCGAAGGACAGGCAGACCAGCGCGAAGGCATTGTCCAGGTCCTTGGTCAGGCCCTGGTCCTTGCAGAACTGCTTCACCTGGGTGCGGGTGGAATACTGCTCCACCAGGCAGGTCACGCCGTTCACCGTGGCCCCGTCCACCTCGAACTTCTGATAGGTCTCCTTGCTGTCCTTCACGGCGGTGAGGGCGAAGGCCAGCTCACCGGGCATGCAGTGGACGCAGTCCTCCTCCCACTGGCAGCGGAAGGCATCGGACTTCAGGCCCAGCTTCGTCCGCAGGGTCTTGCTCTCCCCCTTGGGGGCGACATCCAGCACGGCGGCGGAGATCACCGCCACGTCGCCCCGGTCGAAGGCCCGATTCGTCTCCGCGTTGTAGCTGCCGTCGGTGAAGCCCAGCTTGTCCGACAGGGTCCAGGCGCTGTCCCAGGCGAAATCCTCCCCGGAGGCATAGCCCAGGGCCCGGAGCACGAAGGTCAGGTATTCCGTGGCGCTGACGGTGGTGTTGGGGTCGAACACCGTCTCGCTGCGGCCGGTGGTCAGGCCGTTCTCATAGGCGTAGCCGATATAAGGGGCCGCCCAGGCGGGCACGTCGGTGAAGGAAGTGGTCCAGGTACCCTCCTGGGCCGCTTTCTCCTGGCCCAGCAGGCGGACCAGCATGGTCACGCTCTGGGCGCGGGTGGGCGCCTGGTCCAGGGCAAAGTTGGGGAAGCCCAGGGCATCGGTCCCGGTCCCCTGGAACAGGCCCAGATAGTAGAGCTCCCAGGCGGCGGTGGTCTCCTCATCCGTGTCTGCGGCAAAGGCCGGGACCGTGAGGCTCACGGCCAGGGTCAGGGCCAGCAGCAGGGATAACAGCTTTTTCATGGTATCTCCTCCTTGGTTTGTGAGATAGCTCATTGTAGCACGGCCCCCCGGAAAAAAACAACCCCTTCTGTCTGCCGCCGGGGCCGGGACCGCAAAAAATCAGACAGACCGGGCGATCTGTTCAGTTCTGCTTCCCCAGGGCCGCCGCCGGGTCGAAGTCCGGGTCCTGGATGACCTTTTCTGTCAGGTCCGCCAGCAGGGCCACGGCCTTGTCCTCCTCCATGTCCAAAAAATTCTCTAAGCCCATGGCGTGGAGGGGTTTTCGGATGGCTCTCGTGATGCGGGAGTCCGCCCGGGTCCGCAGGGATCCCCGGTGGATGCCCCGGGCCACCGCCGTCAGCAGGCCGGGCAGGCCGTCCCGCTGATACTCCCGGCTCAGGGGCAGCACCTCCCACTTGGCGTAGCACAGGGGCCTACGGTCGCTGGCGGCGCTGATAAAGTAAACTTTATCGTCCTCGATGATGATCTTTTTCACGATCTCGTGGGCGGTCTCTCTGCGCCGCTTGGGTTTTTCCAAACCCGCCGCGTAGGTGGGCAGGCTGGCCTTGCCGTATTTCCCCACTAAGTATGTGCGGACCTCCTGCTGGATCTGGGTGTCTTCCGGCAGGATGGCCGGGAGCCGCTGGAGCAGCAGGGTCAGGGGCTGGTCGTCCCCCTGGACCCGGCAGCGGCGCAGGGTCTCCCGGGCGAGCTTGGCGAACTCGCTGCGGTAGTTCTCCCGGGGCGGCTCGGCCCAGGTGTCGATGGACTTGGCCAAAAACGGCCCCGTGAAGAAGGTCATGGCGGCCATGCTCAGGCGCAGCCCGGCAGGGTCGGTCTCGGCGCAGGCCCAGAACTTCGTCAGCAGATCATTGACCCGGTCCTCGTCCACGTCTAAGTGGTAGCGGGGGTTCAGGCGGTAGGACCCGGCAGAGAACTGCACCAGGCCTTGGGTCCCGCCCAGGCCCAGCTTGTCCAGGTCGTCCCGGAGGCGGGTCAGGCGGACCCGGGCGGCCACCTCGGTGCCGAAGTCCGGCCACAGGGCGGCGAACTCGGCCATGGGCACTTCCCGGCCCCGGTTCACCAGCAGATATTTCAGCATCCGCCAGGGCTTGGCCTGGCGGGAGGGGCGCTCCTCCAGCTTCCCCAGGTGGTTTTCCAGGGTCACCGTGCCGAACAGCGTGACGCGGAGATAGTATGGATCGGTGTTTGTCATGGAGAACGCCTCCTTTGTCTTCCTTTTTTCATGCCCCCCTTGTCAAAGGGGGAGGGCCACGAAGTGGCGGGGGGATTCCCGTTGAGGGATATCGCAGGTGGAATGCTGGAATCCCTCCACCGCCTAACGGCGGTCCCCCTCCCTTTAACAAGGGAGGCTCTG
>CAYNZG010000040.1:0-9723 GCA_964401525.1 uncultured Ruminiclostridium sp. | reverse complement strand
TGATGATGAAGTTGTTGCCGATCTGGGGGATGATGTTGCGGATGGCCTGGGGCAGGATCACGTTGTACATGGTCTGCACGTGGGTCATGCCGATGGCCTTGGCACCCTCGGTCTGACCGGGGTCGATGGAGATGATGCCGCCGCGGACGGACTCGGCCATGTAAGCGCCGGTGTTGATGGAGACCACCAGCAGGGAGGCCACCCAGATGCCCACGTTGCCCTTAAAGGCCACGGAGCCATCGGTGAAGTAGGGCAGGCCATAGTAGATGAACACAGCCTGCAGGACCATGGGGGTGCCGCGGAAGACCTCCACATAGATCCGGACCACCACGCGGATGAGCTTCAGCAGGAAGCGCTTCCACAGGGGATCCTTGGCGGTATAGGGGATGGTGTTCAGGATGCCGCAGATGAGACCGATGATGCAGCCGACCACGGTGGCGACCACAGCAACGATCAGGGTGTTGCGGATACCCACCAGGTAAGAGGGCCAGTATGCCTCCCACAGACGGGAGATGTCGTAGCCCAGTTCAAAGAGCTTTTCCATGGACGGGATTCCTTTCTCTTAAACCGACATTATCCGGCCCTGGGGACCAGGGCCGGATAATGGGATATCATAGGGTCAGACAGGGATCAGATGGTGGGCTGCACAGCAATAGCCTGGTTCATGATGGCATTGAAGTGGTCAGCGGTCAGGGCGGACAGGACCTTGTCCATTGCGTCCTTCAGCTCGGTGTTACCCTTGACGATGGAGATGCCGATGTTGATGTCGCCGTCGTCAGCCACGAAGTTGTCCTCTTCGCCGGTGAAGTCCAGGATGGTCAGGTCGCTATAGGTGGCGCAGGCACCCATAGCGGTGGGGATGTCGGTGCAGATGAAGTCCACGGTGCCGGACTCCACAGCCATGATCATAGCGGGAGCGGTCTCAGCCTCGGGCATGATCTCAGCGCCCTCGATCTGGGGCAGGCAGGAGTCATACCAGATGGTGCCGGTCTGAGCGGTGCAGGTGCCAGCCAGCTCGCTGATGCCCTTCACGGAAGCCAGGTCGCCCTCGGCCTTGGTGACGCAGACGATGGAAGCGTAGAAGTAGGGGCCGGCCATATCGACCTCAGCCAGACGCTCCTCGGTCATGGACTGACCGGCGATGACAGCGTCGATCTGGCCGCCCTGCAGAGCGGGCACCAGGCCGTCCCAGCCGATGGACATGACTTCCAGTTCCCAGCCGTAAGCCTCGCAGATGCGCTGGGCGATCATGACGTCATAGCCGTTGGCATAGGAGCCGGGGTTGTTGACGATGGGCACAGCGCCGTTGGAGTCGTCGGTCTGGGTCCAGTTGTAGGGAGCATAAGCGCACTCCATGCCGACGGTCAGCACGCCGTCTTCCACGCCGGCGATGGCGGAGGTATCGACGCTGGTCAGGTCCTCCACAGCGGGGACTTCCACGGCATCGGTCTGAGCTTCGCCTTCGGTGTTTGCTGCGTCGGGCTCGGTGGTGGTCTCACCGCCGCCGCAGGCGCACAGGCCCAGGGAGAGGGCCAGCGCAAGGGTCAGAGCAAGGATCTTCTTCATTTTGGTTTCCTCTTTTCTTTCTAAAAATTTTTTCCAACAAAGTAAAAGAGCCACGAATCCCATTACGCGGACTCATGGCCAAACCAAGCACGGGAAAACGTCCCCGTGAACCATGATAGCGCTCCATTTGCCTTGGGAAAATGGCAGTCCGGCAGATGTTCTCTGACGGCCCAGGCATCCAGGGGGCAGGTACCCGGCTGGACCCTTCGGCGGCGATCCCTTTCCCTTCCCGGTCTTCCTGCCGGGTCGGAAGGTACTGATGAGCGCCGCGCCTCTATCAATGGGTCCATTATACGAGAGCGGGGGGGCGTTGTCAAGGCGTTATCCACCGGAAAACCCCATGGTTTTCCAATTTTTCTTGGCGCATCCGCCAACAACGCCCCCACCGCAGCTGCGCTTCCAGCGGGTCCCCATTTTCTCCAGAGAAAACGGGGAGAAAAGAGCGCCAGGGTGGGCGAAACCCGAAAAAGCAACAGGTCGCACCCACTTTGTAGAGGCCGATGCCCTCATCGGCCCGCACCCAAAGGGCACCTGCCACGCTGCAAAAGCCCCCAGTGCGTGCACTGGGGGCAAAAACTCACAGGGTGCGGCCCACAGTGTAGCCGGAGGAGACGGCGGTCATGACGCTGCCCACCCTGGACCCGTCGCCCACGGTGTAGACCTCCAGGCCACGGCCCAGGAGACTGTCCACCAGGGACGGACGGGGGCGGAAGCCCACAGCCAGCACCACCGTGTCCGCGTCCAGGCTCTCCTCCCCCTGGGGGGTGGAGAGGGTCACGCCGGTGTCGGTGACGGCGGCCAGGCAACAGCCGGTCTTCAGGGTCACCTGACCCTCCGCCAGCAGGTCCCGGAGCATCTGGTCGTTGCTCTCCGGCACGGGCAGGCCTGCCTGCAGGATGTCCGGCAGGGCCTCCACCACGGTGACGGTCTTCCCCGCTTGGGCGTAGCCCACGGCGGTCTCGCAGCCCACCAGGCCGCCGCCGATGACCACCACCCTCTCCCCTACGGCAGGGTCCTGGGTGAGGGCGGTGACGCAATCCACCACCTTGGGGGAGTCGATGCCGGGGACCGGGGGGATCACCGGGTCGGCCCCCTGGGCCAGGATCACCGCGTCCGGCTGCCGGGCCAGGATGCCGGACGTATCCAGCTTGCAGTTCAGCTCCACCTGTACGCCGGTCTTGGACAGCTGCCGCTGATACCAGTCGTTCAGGTCCCGGAGGTCGGCCTTGAAGTCATGGGCCCCGGCGGGGATCAGGGAGCCGCCCAGCTGGTCGCTGCCCTCGCAGAGGGTCACGGCGTGTCCGCGCAGAGCGGACACACGGGCGGCCTCCATCCCGGCCACGCCGCCGCCCACCACCAGGACGTTCTTCTTCTCCAGGGCGGGAGCCAGGCCGAAGGTGCTCTCCCGGGCGGCCTGGGGGTTCACGGCGCACCCGGCCCGGCGGCCCAGCTTCAGAGCACCGATGCAGCCCTGGTTGCAGCCGATGCAGGGGCGGATATCCTGGGGACATCCCATGGCCACCTTCCGGGGGTAGGAGGGGTCCGCCAGGGAGGGACGGCCCAGGACCACGCCGTCGATCTTCCCGGCGCGGACGGCCTCCGCCGCCAGGTCAGGGTCGTTCATCCGGCCGCCGCAGAGGATGGGGATATCCACCGCCGCCTTGGCCTGGGCGGCCAGGTCGAGGATGCGGCCTTTTTCCATGTAGCAGGGCGGGGCAGCGTAATAGAAGGAGTCATACTGCCCGAAGTCCACGCTGAGGCAGTCATAGCCGTACTCCTCTAACTTTTTGCAGATAGTCAGACCCTCCTCCAGGGTGCGGCCTGCCTCCTCCTCCCCGTGGAGGGAGGGGGTGTTGTAATCCTTGATGTAGGTCTTCAGGGCCAGGCGCATGGACACCACGAAGTCTGCGCCGCAGGCGGCCTTCACCCCGTCCACGATCTCCCGGGCGCAGCGCAGGCGGTTCTCCAATTCGCCGCCGTACTCGTCGGTGCGGTGGTTCATGAAGGTCATGGCGAACTGGTCCAGCAGGTAGCCCCAGTGCATGGCGTGGACCTCGATGCCCGGGAAGCCGCACTGCTTGAAGAAGGCGGCGGTGGCGATCATCTGGTCGATCTTCTGCCGGATCTGGTCCCGGGTCAGGGCGGGGGTGATCTGGGAGGGATCATGATAGTAAGGGATGGCCGAGGGGCCGTAGCAGCCCACGGCGTTCCGTCCATAGCCCATGGACACCTGGGGGATCATCTTGGTGCCGTAGGCATCCAGCCGCTCCAGCAGCTCCACAGCCGTCCGGCGGAAGGTCTTGGGGGCCTTCATGGGCTGCTTGCTGTCCAGGGGGTGGACCGGGTCCACCAGGGTGTCCGGGTGGAAGGCCCCGGTGAAGATCAGGCCGAAGCCGCCTTTGGCCCGCTCCTCAAAGTAGGCCAGGCCGTCGGCGGAGAACTCCCCAAAGGGACCGTGGAGCGAAGGCAGGGTCAGGGGCCCCACGCAGAAGCGGTTCTGGATGGTCAGGTGCTTGCCCAGCGTCAGGGGCTGGAACAGGGGGGTGTAGTCAGGCATAGGGGTTCCTCCTTCTTATGGTCATAGCGTTCGTCTGTAAAAGTCCCACACGTTCTCCCAGCAGATCCTGTCGATCTCCCGCTGGGTGAAGCCGTCCCGGTCCAGGGCCTGGATGAGCTGATCCATCCCGGCGGCATCCACCATCTCCAGGGGGCAGGTGATGCCGTCGAAGTCGCTGCCCAGGGCGCATACCTCCAGGCCGCCCACCTCCCGCAGGTGGCGCAGGTGGCGGACGATGTCCGCCGTGGCGGTGGTCTCCCCGGCCGCCAAAAAGTCGGCATAGAAGTTCACCCCCACGATGCCGCCGCGGTCAGCCACGGCCCGGATCATCTCGTCGGCGAGGTTCCGCCGGTGGGGCCAAAGGGCCCGGCAGCTGGAATGGCTGGCGGCAAAGGGCCGCGTGGCGGCGGCGCAGAGGTCCCAGAACCCCCGGTCGCTGAGGTGGGACACGTCGGCCACCACCCCCAGCTCCTCCATCCGGGCCAGGAAGTCATAGCCGAAGGGTTTTAGGCCCTGGTCGCTGCCGTTGGGGAAGCCGATCTCGTTCTCGTGGTTCCAGGTGAGGGTCAGCATCCGCACCCCACGACGGTGGAGGGTCTCCAGCTTCTCCAGGCTCCCCTGGCAGACGCCCCCCTCCTCCACGGTGAGGACGGCGGCGACCTTCCCCGCCGCCCGGGCGGCTTCCAGGTCGGCAAAGGTCCGGCAGGGGCGGACCAGGTCGGCGTTCCGGGCCATCTCGGCCTCATAGAGGTCGGCCAGCTCCAGCACCGCCTGCCAGGGGTCCGTCTCCTGGGCCAGGTTCACGAAAAGGGCGAAATTTTGCAGGGCATAGCCGCTGCGGGTCAGTTTTTGCAGGTTCACATGCATGGGCTCCGAGTCCCGGAGGACCATGGCCTTCCCCCGCTGGTGGTTGTGGCGGAGCCAGGCCAGGCTGTCGCAGTGCAGGTCGGCAAAGGGCATGGGGCACCCCTCCTTATTCTGAAAGTGGGAAGTGACAGGCCGTCCGGTGGCCGTCGGCTCCGGTCAGGGGCGGGACGGTCTGGGCGCAGATGGCCTGGGCGTAGGGACAGCGGGTCCGGAACCGGCAGCCCGAGGGCGGGTCCACCGGGGAGGGGATCTCCCCGGCCAGCAGGGACCGCTTCTCCCCCCGGCGGGTGGGGTCCGGCTGAGGGACGGAGTCCAGCAGAAGCCGGGTATAGGGATGGCGGGGATGGCGGAAGAGGACCTCCGCAGGCCCCACCTCGCACACCCGCCCCAGGAACATGACGCACACCCGGTCTGCGATATATCGCACGACGCTCAGGTCGTGGGAGACGAAGAGGTAGGTCAGGTGGTTCGCCGCCTGCAGGTCGGCCAGCAGGTTCAGCATCTTGGCCTGGACGGAGACATCCAGGGCAGACACCGGCTCGTCGCAGACCACCAGCTCCGGATCCAGGGCCAGGGCCCGGGCAATGACCACCCGCTGCCGCTGACCGCCGGACAGCTCATGGGGATAGCGGACCAGCAGGTCCCGGGACAGGCCCACCTGCTCCAGCAGGTCCCCGCACCGCCGGGTCCGGTCGGCCCGGGGGCAGAGGCTGTGGATGGCCAGCGGCTCCCAGAGGATGCCCTCCACATCCAGGCGGGGGTTCAGGGCAGCGGCGGTGTCCTGAAAGACCATCTGCATCCGCTGGCGGAGGGCCCGCAGGTCCTTGGGGGGCAGGGTGGCCAGGTCCTGGCCGTCAAAAAAGACCTGCCCCTCGGTGGGGGGCAGCAGGCCCAGCAGCAGCCGCCCCAGGGTGGACTTGCCGCAGCCGGACTCCCCCACCAGGGCCAGGGTCTCCCCCCGGTAGATGGTCAGGTCCACCTGGGAGACCGCGTGGAGCACGGCATCCTTCCGGCCCTTCACGGGGAAGGTCTTGCTCAGCCCGCGGGCTTCGGTCAAAATCGGTCGGTCGATGAGAATTCCTCCTTTCAGAGGGTCGTGAGTTTCTGATGAAAAACCAAGGTGGTCGCTCCCGAAGGGGTCGCCTCCGGCGGGGCCCCCTTTTCTCCGGAGAAAAAGGGGGGAAAAGAGCGTCGGGGCGAAGCCCCTGGACCCCGGGGAAGGGTCGTGATGCCCTGCCGGAGGAGTTCCTTTTGTCCTGCGGTATTGGGTCCGTTGTCGATGCGCAGTCCATGGCGCGCCACCGGCTGGCGCGCGGGAGCGTGGGAGATTTTCGCGCCGTGAAGGGAAGGTACAGCCCCAAGCCTCCCCTATGTAAGGGAAGGTGGCTCGCCGGAGGCGAGACGGAGGGGTTGAAAGCATCGCAGGTCCGGTCGATCCCTCCGTCAGCGCTCCGCGCTGCCAGCTCCCTTTACACAAGGGAGCCTCTGAGGTAGGTAAGCACTGGGAAGGTCGAAAGTCGCACGAAGGCCCTTCCTTATTTATAAAAGCACCGCACCCAATGGCCCGGTTCCACCTCCACCAGCTCCGGGCAGCGGGCAGCGCAGTCCGCCTGGGCCCGGTCGCACCGGGGGCAGAACCGACAGCCCGAGGGCAGGTCCCGCAGATCGGGCACCGAGCCGCGAATGGTATACAGCCGGTCCCCCTCCCCCTCCAGGGTGGGGATGGCCCGCAGCAGACCCAGGGTGTAGGGGTGCCGGGGAGAGCGGAACAGGGAGAAGGTCTCCGCCTGCTCCACCACCTGCCCGGCGTACATCACATAGACATAGTCGCAGAGCTGGGCCACCACCCCCATGTTATGGGTGATGAGCAGCACCGAGGTGCCGTGGTCCCGGCACAGCCCCGCCATCAGGTCCAGGATCTGGGCCTGGATGGTCACGTCCAAGGCGGTGGTGGGTTCGTCGGCGATGAGCAGGGCCGGTTCACAGGCCATGGCCATGGCGATCATCACCCGCTGGCGCAGGCCCCCAGACAGCTCCCGGGGGTAGGCGTGGAACCGCCCCGCCGGGTCGGGGATGCCCACCTGAGCGAACAGCTCGATGGTCCGGGCCTTGGCCTGGGCCCGGTCCATGCCCCGGTGGAGCCGCAGGACCTCGCTCACCTGCCGCCCCACGGAGTAGACCGGGTTCAGGGAGGTCATGGGGTCCTGGAAGATCATGGCCAGGCGGTCCCCCCGCAGGCGGCGCAGGGCCTTTTCCGGCAGGGTCCGCAGGTCCCGCCCCTCAAAGAGGATGGTCCCCTCCGTGATCCGGCCGGGGTCCCGGACCAGCCCCATCACCGACAGGGCCGTGACGCTCTTGCCGCAGCCGGACTCCCCCACCAGCCCCACCAGCTTCCCCGGCGGGATGGTCAGGTCCACCCCGTCCACGGCGGGGAGCGGCCCGGCATTGGTATGGAATTGGGTGCGCAGGCCGGTGACCTGCAGGGTAGGCTCTGTCATGGCGGGCCCTCCGTTCCGAGTTGAGTCATTGTGTTCAGTGTAGCACAGGCCAGGCCGGGGGGCAACTCCCATTTCACCTCGTAGGGGCCGATGCCCTCATCGGCCCGCACGCAGCAGGATCTTGACCACCCCGGGCAGTCCCATGTATTCCTCCCGCAGGGTGCAAAAAAGGCAGCCTTCACGGCTGCCTTTTTTGCAGAAAAAGAGAGTATTCCCTGGAAAATGGGAAGGAATCACAAAACAATAAAAGATGGGAAAGAAAAAAAGATATACGGGCAGACGCTGCGTGCGTGCCTGTATATCCTCTGTACATTGACCTGAAAGCGTTACTTCTACGGCGACCGCCGGGGGCGGTGCTCTCCAGAGTTCCGTCGGCAAAAGGTACCTGGGACCTGAAAGATTCTCCCGCGGCTGGCGACCGCGAGGTTGCTTCATCGGTTTTTCCGGCGGGGACCGGAAAATCTCCCTTTTGCTTCATCCGGTGTTATTTGATTTTCTGCACAGAGTATAACATTTCCTTCTACCTCTGTCAACCCCCGACGGGGCGGTTTGCCCCAATTTTTTACACCATCCGCTGGAAATTCCTGCTCTTTCCCATTCCCATTTTCGCCGATTTGGGGTATAATCAACTCAAACGATAGGTTTTCCTTCCCGGCGGCGGACGGTCCGCTGCCCCGGAAGGAGCGAATTTGAAAAGAAAGAAGGCTTGCTCTATGATGATCTCGACCAAAGGCCGCTACGCCCTGCGCGTGATGCTGGACCTCGCCGATCACAACAACGGCAGCTATATCCCCCTGAAGGACATCGCCCGCCGCCAAGAGATCTCTGTCAAATATCTGGAAAACATCCTGGCCTCCCTGAGCCGGGTGGAGCTGGTAGACGCCGCCCGGGGCAAAGGGGGCGGCTACCGCCTGGCCAAACCCGCCGAGGAGTATCCCGCCGGGGAGATCATCCGGCTGGCTGAGGGGCATCTGTCCACGGTGGCCTGTCTGAAGGACAACGGCCAGGGCTGCGAGAAGGCCGATCACTGCCGCGCCCTGCCCCTGTGGCAGGGGCTGGACAAAGTGATCGTGGACTACCTCAACAGCTACACCCTGGCGGACCTCCAGCACCTGGAGAGCAGCCCCCTGGAAAACGCGAGCGAATGATCAACCGCACAAAGCCCCCGCGGTTTCTCTCAGAGAAGCCGCGGGGGCTTTGGGTTTGGGCCGTGTTGTTTTTTATTCGCGAACTTGTCATTTCTGTCGAACCGTGGTATACTTTGGGTGCTATACGACGGCAGTTCGGTCTGCTGGCTTGGCGGTCGCTCCCTTTCGGGGGCACTTTTGACCCCCGCTCTTTCAGAAAGGGGGTGATGGTGTATGGTCACTTTCGAGTTGCTGTTCCAGTACACTCTGGTCATTCTCACCATCGTTGCTCTGATGAACAACAAAAAGTAAACCGCCCGGCTGCAACCAGGCGGTTCATAAAATAAAGTAACAGCTTTGGGAGCTGACCGTATCGCCAGCGTCCCCCTTGCTTTTAGTATAGCCCGCGCCGGTCCCCCTGTCAAGGGGGGACCGGCGCGGTTTCTTTCTGAAGCAATCTGCGGTCACTCTGCAAACAGAGGGGTGGAGAGGTAGCGGTCGCCGGTGTCGGGCAGGAGGACCACGATGGTCTTCCCGGTGTTCTCCTCCCGCTGGGCCAGCTGGATGGCCGCCCAGACGGCGGCCCCGGAGGAGATGCCCACCAGGACGCCCTCCTCCCGGCCTACGGCGCGGCCCGCCTCGAAGGCGGCCTCGTTGGGCACGGGGATGATCTCGTCATAGACCTGGGTGTCCAGCACGGCGGGGACGAAGCCTGCGCCGATGCCCTGGATCTTGTGGGACCCGGCCTTGCCCTGGGACAGGACGGGGGAGCTCTCCGGCTCCACGGCCACCACCTTCACCTGGGGGTTCTGCTCCTTCAAGTAGCGGCCGGTGCCGGTGATGGTGCCGCCGGTGCCTACGCCCGCCACGAAAATGTCCACCTGGCCGTCGGTGTCGGCCCAGATCTCCGGGCCGGTGGCGGCATAGTGGGCCTGGGGATTGGCGGCGTTGTCGAACTGGCCGGGCAGGAAGCTGTTGGGGATCTGCTCCGCCAGCTCCTTAGCCTTGGCGATGGCCCCCTTCATGCCCTGGGCCCCCTCGGTGAGGACCAGCTCGGCCCCGTAGGCCTGCATGAGCTGGCGGCGCTCCACGGACATGGTCTCCGGCA
>CAYNZG010000039.1:0-9729 GCA_964401525.1 uncultured Ruminiclostridium sp. | reverse complement strand
GCAGCAGGGCAGGGGTTCCGTCCTCCTGGTAGAACGAGACCAGGAACTTTCCCGTGTATTGGCCGGGAGAGAGCAGAGAGGGATCCAGCAGCGGCAGCTCGGCCACCTGATGCCCCGGCGGCAGGAGCTGGGAGCGGACCACGGTGGTGTCCTGGATGACCACCTCCAGGACCAGGCTCTGGTTGGACCGGGCTGGATTGGCGAAGGAGAGGTGTGCCAGCCCATCGGACAGGGAGGCAGTGACCTGGTCGGAATAGGTGATGTTCACCGCTCCGCCGCCCTCGGCCTGGTCCAGCTTTTCCGTGTCCTCCTCCCCCTCGATGGGAAACGCGTTGACCTCCGTTGCCAGAGGTGCATCGGGAGAGAGGGCAGGGGACGGGTCCCGGAAGAACAGCGCCCAGAGGGCGAGGCCCACGGAAAGACAGGTCAGGACAGTCAGAGCGAAGAAAGCCAGTTGATACGTTCGTTGCATAACATCCCTCCTTTTTCTTCCAATCTTAATGTGCTTGTTGTACAGGAGTCAGTGATTTGTCGAAAATTGTCATTGAAGAATGATTCTTAAATTTTGAAAGAATAAAAGAAAGAAAAAGCAGGTCCGGCGCAGCGTATTTTCGCTGCGCCGGACCTTTACATAGCCAAAATTTTTCTGAAGGATATCGACCACGTTCCCGCGCGCCCAGCTGGTGGGCGCGATTCAGATGGGGATACAGCGGATCATGAGCTGATCGCAGACGGAGTCGATGTTGCGCTTGTCGATGCCGCTACGGTCCATGGTCTGCTTGACCTTATCCACCAGGATGTCGTTGCGCAGGTCCCGCATCTCGTTCATGAGACCCAGGCGGCGGCCCAGACGGAAGATGTTCTGCTGGTCCTCCGGCAGGTCCAGGAAGCGGTCAATGGTGGCCAGGAGCTTGTCCTTGTCCCCGGGGAGCTGCCCCCGCAGCTCCAGCAGGATGTTCAGGATGTGGTCGCTGTCCACCACGCTGGTGATGCCGTGGAGGTTCTCGATGAACAGGCGGATCTCCTGGATGGTCTCCAGGTCGTTGGGGCGGGTGAGCAGGCCGGATTCATAGTCCGCGTACATTTCCAGCTGGGGAGCCAGGGCCATGGAGCGGATGCGGATGAAATCGGGGTTCACCTGGTTCATCACGTCGGCGGTGTCCAGGGCGCTCTCCCGGGCGTACTCCCGGCCGCCCATGTTGGGCATGTAGAACTCGTTGATCTCGATGCCGGCGGCCTTGGCCTTGATGCCGGCCTGGATCTGGGTGGCCTTGTCCACGCCCTTGTTCATGAGCTTCAGGATGTAGTCGTTGCCGGTCTCCAGGCCGATATGGAAGCGGTTCAGGCCCAGCTCCCGGTAGCGGGTGAGACGCTCCAGGCTCAGGCGATTGATGGTGTCCGAGCGGGCGTAGGAGGTGATCCGGCGGATCTGCGGGAAGGTGGCCCGGAGATATTCCAGCACCTCGATCATCTGGTCGGGATTCATAAGGATGCTGTTGCCGTCCTGAAAGAAGACGGACTGCATCCCGCTCTGGAGCCAGTGGTAGGCCATGTAGCAGGCCTCCTGCTCGCTCTCGGTCTCCGGGTTGCCCTGCTGGGCCACCCGGCCCTGGAAGACGTCGATCCAGTATTTGATGCGGTCGATATCCCGCTTGACATCCTCTGCCGTGCGGATGCTGAAGGGGGTGTCCCGGTAAAAGCCGCAGAAGCGGCATTTGTTCCAGCCGCAGCCGCGGTTGATGCGCAGCAGCAGGCTGTAGGCCTCGCTGGGGGGACGGATGGGGCCGAGCTCGAACCCTGCGTAGGGACGGATGTTTTTCAAGGGCGTTCCTCCTTATCGATGGGGATCAAAGAAAATCGTATCACGCCCATTATACAGGAAGGCGGAACAGGCCGCAAGGCGTATTATTTCCCTATTTTTCCGATGAGACTTAAAATTTATGCAAGAAAACGGAAAATCCCGTCAAATTACTACTTGTTATTCGAGGCCTTAGCGAGTATAATATTTTCGGTAATTTTTTGTACACCCATGCTTCCGCAGGGCCGCGCGCCCCGGAAGTGTCCCTTTTGATTCTGTTTTTATATTGGAGGACTGACCATGGCAGGCGTTATTTCCAGAGGCATCCAGGGCCCCATCATTCGTGAAGGCGACGACATCGTCGATATCGTTGTGAACAGCGTGTACGCTTCCGAGAAGGAAGATAACTACACCCTGAAGGACCGCGACATCATCGCCGTCACCGAGTCCGTGGTGGCACGTGCCCAGGGCAACTATGTGACCGTTGACAACGTGGCACAGGACATCCGCGCAAAGTTCAACGAGGCCAAGAAAGTGGGCCTGGTGTTCCCCATTCTCAGCCGCAACCGTTTCTCCATGTGCCTGAAGGGCATCGCCCGGGCCGTGGATGAGGTCGTGATCCTGTTTAGCTTCCCCAACGACGAGGTGGGCAACCCCCTCATGGCCCGCTCTGCCTATGTGCCCCATAAGTACAGCGAGGTCACTTCCTATGAGGAGCCTGACTTCATCGCCACCTTTGGCTCTCCCGTTCACCCCTTCACCGGCGTGAACTACCTGGACTTCTACCGTCAGGTCATCGAGTCCGAGGGGGCCAAGGCTACCTTCCTCTTCTCCAACGATCCCCGCTATATCGCCACTGCTTGCGACAACATCCTCTGCTGTGACATCCACACCCGCATCGAGACCCGCGATGTGCTGCGGGCCATGGGCAAGACCGTCTTCACCCTGGCCGACATCCTCTCTGCTCCCGTGGACGGCAGCGGCTACCACGAGAAGTACGGCCTGCTGGGCTCCAACAAGGCCACTGAGGACAAGCTGAAGCTCTTCCCCCGTGACTGCCAGCCTGTGGTGGACGGCATCCAGGCCAAGATCCTGGCTGACCGCGGCATCCACGTGGAAGCCATGGTCTATGGCGACGGCGCCTTCAAGGATCCCGTGGGCGGCATCTGGGAGCTGGCTGACCCCGTGGTCTCTCCCGCTTACACCGAGGGCCTGTCCGGCCGTCCCAACGAGCTGAAGATCAAGTTCCTGGCTGACAACGACTTCTCCGACCTGTCCGGCGAGGAGCTGAAGGCCGCCATCCGCAAGGAGATCCAGAGCAAGGATTCCGACCTGGTGGGCAGCATGAGCTCCGAGGGCACCACCCCCCGTCAGTACACCGACTTGCTGGGCTCCCTGTGCGACCTGACCTCCGGCTCTGGCGACAAGGGCACTCCCTTCATCGTCATCCAGAACTACTTCACCAACTACGCAGAATAAGCGACCTAACGCACAATGAAAACCCGGTGCGGAGAACTGCTTGGCAGTTCTCCGCACCGGGTTTTGTTTTCTTCATCCGCTGCACTTTCGCAAGCACAGCAACAAGACATGTTTCAAATCATTTGTGTCATATACAGAAGACTCCATCGCCGCCAGCAATTCGTTTGTCGACACGGCGGCCCAGTTGACTTCATAACCATTGTGTGCAAAAAGCTGCCGCATAAATTCGCGGGTGGCACGTCCGTTTCCTTCCCGGAAGGGATGGATGTAGTTCAATTCAGAAAAATAATAGGCGCTTCGCTCTACCATGCAATCAAAAGCAAGCCCCTGCAGATGATCCTCGGCGGCTAGTTCTTTCAACAGCTTTTTCAACTTTCCTTGGATCTCTCGATGGGTCAAAAAACGGGAGGTACCCTTCATGATATCCTCCCGGCGGAAATGACCGGCGAAGAAGTATAGATCACCAAATAAGTATTTATGAATCCGGCACAAATGATTTCCCGTAAATCGCCCTTGTATGGGATTGGATAGCAAGTCATTCTGGCGAATGGCAGATAGATCTGTTTCCAATTCCTTGAGCTTTTTGCTATCCCGCAAACCAAATCGGTTTTTCAAAACATTGCTATCTGGATAACAGTAGATGGAGCCGGTGACGGTATAGACGTCATACTTTCCAAACCCTTTATCCATTGGTCCTCACGGCCGTAAGACCATATCGCTCCAGAATGGAAGAGACTGCTGTGTCAGCATTGATCGCGCCATTCGCCATCTGCTCACACAGGTGAAGCGCTTCCTTGCTGGGGATCAGCTTCTCGATAGCATGGGTGGCCAGAGTATATTCGATTTGCTGTTTACCCTGTCGTGTCATGCGCTGCCCTCCTTAACGATTTTTCCTTAGTATATAGTACGTTGCGAAAAAAATCAAACAGAACTATTTTTTGCACATTTCCCGTCAGTCCAGCAGGCCCAGGCGGACCAGTTTCGCGGCCATCTCCTGGCTGCCCATGACCCAGAGCAGGTCGCCGGAGCGAAGGGTCATGTTCCGCTCGGGGTTGGGGATGGGGAGCATCTCCCGCTCCAGGCCGATGAGGAAGGCGTTCCACTCCTCCTTGATCCCGCTGTCCCGGATGGTCCGGCCCTCCTGGGGCAGGGCCTTATCCAGCTGGATGCCGCAGCACAGGAGCTGCCGGGTCTCGGGGATGTCCTCCTGGCTCTCGATGTATTCCTTCAGGGTCTGCAGGCGGCTGCCCTCCAGGGGACGCACCCCGTCGGCGGCCTGTTTGATGCAGAAGTTTTCCAAGTCCTTTCGGCTGCCCATGGCCACTAGTAGGTCCCCGGATCGGGTCTGCTCGATGCCCTCGGGGATGTTCAGGTGCTCCCGGCCCCGGAGGATCTTGATGATGTTGATGTGGTCGGTCTTGCCCCACTGGTGCTCCTTCAGGGTGATGCCGTGGCCTACATAGGGCACCGGGCAGGCCAGGGTGACCACATAGAGCTGCTCGGTGAGCCAGTGGTGGGCCTCGGCCTCGCCGGGGTGGCTGAAATGTTTGGCCAGCTTCCGCTCGTTGAGGTTGGCCAGGAACCGGGCCTCCACCTCCAGATAGTGACCGGCCAGCCGGTCCGACCGGAGGATGAACCAGACCAGGGGGATGGCCCCTAAGGCCAGCCACAGGGGATCTACCTGGAAGATGAGGAAGGCGGGGAGGACCGCCAGCAGGATCACCAGAGTCACCCGGAAGACCATTAGGATGCACAGCAGAAGGCGGTTATAGATGCTGTCCAGCCACAGGGCGGTGAAGTAGCGTTTCTTGATGCGGAGCATGGCCGGGAGCAGGAAGGCCAGGACCAGATAGATGACCAGGCAGGCCACAGCGTCGGCCTTGGTGGTGCTGTCCAGCAGCTCCACCAGGAAGGGCAACAGGGTGCGCACGCCCAGCAGGATGGCACCCACGGCCAGCACGCCGTAGAGGGCCAGGGTGCGGAAGTAATCCTTGAAGTAGAGGACCATGTCCTTGCTCTCAGCTTCCTTGTCGCTTTGGCGGGCCGTGCAGTAGCGGTGCAGGGCTGTCAACCATTTGTCCGGCAGGAGCCGTTCCGTCAGGGCGGTCAGCGGTCCGGCCAGCTTCAGCAGGAAAGGGGTGGTGAAGGTGGTGACCACGGACACCGCCACGATGATGGGGTAGAGGAAGGCCCCTGTCACCGACAGGGACTGACCCAGCCCGGCGATGATGAAGGAAAACTCGCCCACCTGGGTCTGAGCAGCGGCGGCGTGGAGGGAGGTCTCCAGCTCCTGCCCGGCGGCCAGCGCGCCCAGGGTCAGGAAGAGAAGCTTGCCCAAGATGGACACCACGGACAGCAGCAGGATGGGGAGGATGTAGGTCACGATCATGTCCGGCTGGACCATGAAGCCCACGGACACGAAGAAAACGGCTCCGAAGAGATTTTTGCAGGGGGTGACCAGATGCTCCACCCGCTCTGCGTGGATGGTGCCCGCCAGCAGGGACCCGGCCAGGAAGGCCCCCAGCTCGGTGGACAGGCCGATGGCCTCTGCCAGGATGGCCATGAGGAAGCACAGGGCCAGAGAGAAGATCAGGAGCAGCTCATCGTTCATGACCCCCACCAGCTTTTTCATCAGAGTGGGGACCAGATAGATGCCTAAAATGAGCCACAGGGCCAGGTAAAGCAGGAGGATGGCCATACGCTCGGCCAGAGCCAGACCGCTGATGGACTGGGACACGGAGATGGTGGAGAGGATGACCATGGCGAAGATGGCGATGATATCCTCAATGACTAAGGTGCCCATGGCGAGTCCCGCGAAGGGTTCGTCCTTCAGGCCCATGTCTTCAATGCTCTTCATGGTGATCATGGTGGAGGACATGGCCAGCATGACGCCCAAGAAGATGCTGTTCATGCTGCCCCAGCCCAGAAGGATGCCTAGGAAGAAGCCCACAACGCCCATGCCCACGGCCTGGACACCGGCGGACAGGAAGCCCGGCACGCCCACCTCGGCCATTTTATGGACGGAGAATTCCAGGCCCAGACCGAACATCAGGAAGATGACACCGATGTCCGACCAGACCTCGATGGTCCCCATGTCGTTGATCGTGGGGAGAAAATCCACCACCGGCCCGGCCAGAAAGCCTGCCAGGATATAACCCAGCACCGAGGGCAGGTTGATCTTTTTACAGAGAATGGTGGTGATGGCTGCCAGGGCCAGGATCACGGTCAGGTCCGTGATAAGGGCGGGGATCTCGTTCAAGGGGGCGTCCTCCTTCCAGGGATAGAGCAGGGATTTCGATTCGTCTCTCTTTATTATAGTGGTGCGAAATGGCTTTTGCAAGACGAAGTGGAAATTTATTCCTGCTGCGGGAAGGCCCGTCCAGACATTGACAATCTTTTTTTCCTATGATACTTTAATCTTACCAAACCTTTTCGAAACTGAACAAAGGAGGGCTTTTTATGCATACCGACCTTCCCGAACGCTGCCGCCTGATGCGGCAGGACATCCTGGAGATGATCCATGCGGCGGGGTCCGGCCATCCCGGCGGTTCCCTGTCCTGCGTGGAGATCCTGACCACCCTCTACTTTGATGTGATGAAGACCGACCCCACCCGGCCGGAGGATCCCGACCGGGACCGGTTCCTTCTGTCCAAGGGCCACGCGGCCCCGGCTCTGTACTGCGCGCTGGCCCACCGGGGCTATTTTGACCGCAGCCTGCTGCCCACGCTGCGCAGCCTGGGTTCCCCTCTCCAGGGGCACCCCCATATGCAGATGCTGCCCGGTCTGGACTGCTCCTCCGGCTCCCTGGGCCAGGGGCTGTCCATCGCCAACGGCCTGGCGCTGGCTGCTAAAAAGCAGGGCCGGTCCTATCGGACCTACTGTCTGCTGGGCGACGGCGAGGTCCAGGAGGGCCAGATCTGGGAGGCAGCCATGACGGCGGCTCAGTTCGGCCTGGACAACGTCTGTGCCATCGTGGACTGCAACGGAGTGCAGTTAGACGGCACCACCGCAGAGATCATGAACGTGGAGCCTTTGGGCGACAAGTTCCGCGCCTTTGGCTGGAACGTCATCGACGTGGACGGCCACGACCTGGAGGCCCTCCGCCTGGCCTTCGGCCTGGCTGCTGCCACCAAGGACCGCCCCACAGTGCTCATCGCCAGGACCGTAAAGGGCAAGGGGGTCTCCTTCATGGAGAACAAGTGCAGCTGGCACGGCAAGGCTCCCGACCAGGAAGAACTGGCCGCTGCCCTGGCTGAGATCGGATAAGGAGGGAAGACCATGAAAGACGTGAAATATGTGCCCCAGCGGGACGGCTACGGCCAGGGGCTGCTGGCCCTCTGCAAGGACCGGCAGGATATTCTGGTCCTGGACGCCGACGTGGCCGCCTCCACCCGCACCAACTGGGTGCGGGACCAGTATCCTGACCATTTCTACAACCTGGGCATCAGCGAGCAGGACCTGGTGGGCACGGCTGCCGGTCTGGCCTTGGGGGGCATGATCCCCTATGTGTCCACCTACGGGGTCTTCCTCTCCGGGCGTGCCTTTGACCAGATGCGCACCACCGTGTGCTACAACAACCTGAAGGTCCGCTTCGGCGGGGCTCATGCGGGCATCTCCGTGGGGCCGGATGGCGCTACCCACCAGGCCCTGGAGGACATGGCCCTGGCCCGGGTCCTGCCCAACATGACAGTCATTGCCCCCTGCGACAGCGAGGAGACCCGGAAGGCCGTCATCGCCGCCGCCGACATCGCCGGCCCGGTCTATTTCCGCTTTGGCCGGGAGGCCGTGCCCGTGGTCACCGACGAGACCACGCCCTTCCAGATCGGCAAGGCCCGCTTGGTGCGGGAGGGGACCGACTGCGCGGTCTTTGCCTGCGGTGCCATGGTCTACGAGGCCATGGCGGCGGCGGAGCTGCTGGCCTCGGAAGGGATCTCCCTGCGGGTCCTGGACCTGCACACCATCAAGCCCATCGACGAGGAGGCCATCCTGGCTGCGGCCAAGGACTGCGGTGCCATCGTCACCGCCGAGGAGCACCAGGTCAGCGCCGGGCTGTACAGCGCGGTGGCTGAGGTGGTGGTGCGGACCTGCCCCGTCCCCATGGAGGCCGTGGCCGTGCAGAACACCTTTGGCCAGAGCGGCCCTCCGGAGGCCCTCATGAAGGAATACGGCCTGAACGCAGAGGGGATTGTCGGCGCAGTGCGGAAGGCCCTGGCCCGCAAGGCATGAAACTTCGTTTCCTGCTGCCCCTGCTCTGCCTGCTCCTGTCCGGCTGCGCCCTGTCCGAGGGCATGGCGGCGGAGCCGCCGCCGGAGGACTATGTGGCGGTAGAGGACGGCTTCCGCTACACCAGAAGCTGCCTGACACCCCAGGAACAGTATCTCTGCGACCAGATCGTCGCGGGCCTGCGGGAGCAGGCCCCGCGCATCGAGGGCCTGTATCCCGACGCGGAGATGCTCCGCCGGGCCATCCAGGCGGCGGAGCGGGACTACCCGGAGCTGTTCTGGTTCTCCGGAGAAGGGCAGATCGAGACCCTCTCCGTGGGCGGCATGGCCGTGGAGGCCACCTATATCCCCACCTACACCATGGACGAGGGCCTGCGGGCGGAGGTCCAGGCCCAGGTGGATGCCTGGGCGGCCAACTGTACCGCCGGTCTGCCCGCCGATGCCTCTGACTACGACAAGGCCCTCCACGTTTATGCATATCTGGCCGAGCACGCAGACTATCAGGCGGTGGAGGGGAACTCCATGGCCAACATCGTGGTTTACGGCCACGGGCTGTGCGGCTGTTACGCCAAGACGGCCCAGTACATGCTGGGGCAGTTGGGGGTCCCCTGTGCCTATATCAGCGGCCAGGCCGGGGAAGAGAGCCACGCCTGGGATCTGATGTGGCTGGACGGCACCCCCTGCTGGATGGATCCCACCTGGGGGGACCCGGTGCTGGACACGGGGGAGACCAACACCGTCCCGGCCTATGAATACTTTGGCCTCACCAGCGAGGCCCTCTACCGGACCCATACCCCGGACGATGTGGTCCCGGTGCCCGATTGCACCAGCCAGGCCTATGATTACTACCGACGGAATGGGCTGTATTTCGACTGGTACCAGCCTGACGGCATCGTGGCGGCCATGGAGACCGCCATGCGGGCCGGACAGGAACGCCTGTCCCTGGAATTCGCCTTAGACAGCTTCGACGAGGCGGTACGGGTCCTGTTCCAGGAAGGGGAGGTCTATCGGCTGTTCCGCCAGGCCCGGGAGAACACCGGCGTGACCCTGCACTTGGAGAATGCCGTCCGCTACAGCCCCAATGAGAAGATGGGCTCGGTCTCCATCGAGATCCCCTATTGAACCGAAAAACGGAGAGGCATACGCCTCTCCGTTTTTGCAGCGTGTACCACGTTCCTGCGCGCCCAGCCGGTGGGCGCGCCATGGACAGCCCGCCGATACAGCGCCGCA
>CAYNZG010000038.1:0-9752 GCA_964401525.1 uncultured Ruminiclostridium sp. | reverse complement strand
GCATCGGCCCCTACGAAATCGGGCGATATCCATTGCTACACACAAGAAAAGGAGGCGGTCGTCATGACGAGCACCGACACATATTACCTCCGGGTCACGCTGTTTGGGGTGATGACCCTGGAAAACCACCGGGGCAAGCTGGAGGAAAGTCCCTCCCGGCAGGCCAAGCCCTGGCGGCTCTTGAAGTACCTGCTGGTGAACCGGGACCGGGAGGTCACCCAGGGGGAGCTGTCCGCTCTGTGGCCGGACTTCGGCACGGAGAATGCCGCCCGGGTCCGCCTGACCCGCCTCCGGGACGACTTAGACAAGCTGGGTCTGGGGGGCAAGAGCGGCCTGGTCCAGTTCTCCGCCGGAGCCTACCGCCTGAACCCCCGCTACCACTTAGATGTGGACGAGGACCGGGTCAACGACCTGCTGACCAAATTCTGGGCCAGCGCCGAGACGGACCCGGCGGGGCTGCGGCTGGCCATGGCCGCCCTGACCTTCTTCACCGGCCCCTTCCTGGCCAAGTCCACCGACCCCTGGGCAGAGCCTTTCCGGGCCAGATACCAGAGCGAGTTCGTGAAGCTGGTCCGGGAGACCCTCCGCCGCTGCCGACTGCAAGGGGACGACCAGCCGCTGGAGCTGGTGCTCCAGCGGCTCCCCGCCGTCCTGCCGGAGGACACCCAGCTCCGGCGGGAGATCCGGGGCTACCTGGTGGAGAAATACGGCAAGGACCGCCTGCCCACCTACGCGGCGGGGCTGGAGAAGCCCAAGTGCCGGAAGGAGACCACCCACGAGATCGTGAAGAAGATCATCCTGGAAGACGACAAGGTCTACTTCATCAGCGCCGCCAGCGACCGCCGCCCCCTGTGCTATGCCAAGTGGGAGGTCCTGCCTCTGAGCCGGGCCTACCGCAGCGAGGGCCTGTCCGGTCTGCTGACTGCCGTGGCCCGGGGCATCCACCGGGGGTCCCTGCGGACCCGGGCGGACTCCAGGCTCACCCGGGCCATAAGAAAACCCCTCCATGCCATGGGCCTGGAAAACTTTCTGGACATGGAGGAGGACAAGGCTGTGGCCCTGCTGGCGGACCTGACGGAGCGGGTCTTAGCGGACCCGGACTTCGACCCGGCGGAGGTGCTGGGCCGATCCTGATTGCGCTTTGGGTCAAACTGTGCTATCCTGTGTCTAAAAAACGGGAAGGAGCGAGAGGATCATGATACGACAAGCCACCCCGGCAGATCTGGATGCCGTCGCGGCCATTTACGAGGAGATCCACACCGAGGAGGAGGCTGGACGGGCCACCATCGGCTGGGCTCGTGGGGTCTATCCCACCCGGGCCACGGCGGAGGCATCGTTAGCCCAGGGGAGCCTTTTCGTCTTAGAGGAGGACGGCCAGGTGCTGGCGGCGGCCAAGGTGGACCGGGAGCAGGTCCCGGAGTATGTGGATGCCCACTGGACTTGCGCCGCCCCGGCGGAGCAGGTCATGGTCCTGCACACCTTGGTGGTCTCGCCCCGGCAGAAGGGGAGGGGACTGGGGTCCCGGTTCGTGGGCTTTTACGAGGACTATGCCCGGGAGCAGGGCTGCCCCTACCTCCGCATGGACACCAACGAGCGCAACCGGGCTGCCCGGGCCATGTATGCCCGCCTGGGCTACCGGGAGGTGGGCGTGGTGGGCTGCCGGTTCAACGGCATCCCCAACGTCCGGCTGGTGTGCCTGGAAAAGACCCTGTGACAGAAAACCGCCGTGGAAGGCAGCTTCCACGGCGGTTTTTTGTCGTTTATTGGGGCTTGCAGAGCATATCCCCGGCCACAGGGGTGTAGAACAGGTCCGTGACCTCGGCGGGGTCCCGGGTCTGGGCCAGGGCCCACATGAGTTTGGCCACCACGGCCTCGATGGTCATGTCGTAGGACTCCAGCACGCCCAGGTCGCTCTTGAGCCGATGGCCCACGTTGTAGACCGACAGGTCGCTGCCCTCGTTCTGGACCTGGGTGGTCATGGCCACGATCTTCCCCTGGTTGCAGGCGGAGCGGATGAGGCCGTAAAAGCTGCCCTGGTCCCCAGCGGGGATGCCGCCCACGCCGTAGCTCTCCACGATGACCGCGTCGCTCTCCAGCAGGGCGAAGGAGAGGTAGGTGGCGGAGATGCCGGGGATGAGCTTCACCAGGGAGACCCGGGTGTTCAGGTGCTCATAGAACCGGGGGCCGCCCGCCCGGACGGTGGGCTGGATGTAGGGGATGAGGCGGCCGTCCTGGACGATGCCTAAGACGGGATAGTTGATGCTGGAGAAGGCCCCGTAGCTCTTGGAATAGGTTTTTCTGGCCCGGGTGCCCAAGATGACCGCCCCGCCGAAGACCACGGTGACCCCGGGGATGCGGCCGTCGCTGGCCACGGTGAAGCTGTCCATCAGGTTGGTCTTGGCGTCGGTAGTGTCCATGTTGATGGGCTTCTGGCCACCGGTGAGGACGATGGGCTTGGGGCTGTCCTGGATGAGGTAGCTCAGGGCGGCGGCGGTGTAGGCCATGGTGTCGGTGCCGTGGCTGATGACGAAGCCGTCGTAGTCGGCATAGTGCTCCTTCACCGCCCGGACGATGAGCAGCCAGTGCTCCGGGGTCATGTTGGTGGAGTCGATGTTGCAGACCTGCAAGCAGTCCACATGGCAGAGGTTCTCCACCCCGGGGGTGTACTGGAGGAAATCCGCCCCCCGCAGGCCGGGGCTCAGCCCCGCGTCGGTCATCTCCGAGGCGATGGTGCCGCCGGTGCCGATCATTAAAATTCGTTTCATGGTCATTCTCCCTTGCTGTTTAGTGGGGGATCACTTCCACCGCGGCCAGGGTGGTGTAGAGCACCTGGGGTCATGTTGGTGGAGTCGATGTTGCAGACCTGCAAGCAGTCCACATGGCAGAGGTTCTCCACCCCGGGGGTGTACTGGAGGAAATCCGCCCCCCGCAGGCCGGGGCTCAGCCCCGCGTCGGTCATCTCCGAGGCGATGGTGCCGCCGGTGCCGATCATTAAAATTCGTTTCATGGTCATTCTCCCTTGCTGTTTAGTGGGGGATCACTTCCACCGCGGCCAGGGTGGTGTAGAGCACCTGGGCGGTCTCGCCCCGGGTGGCGGCGGTCTGAGGATCGATGTTCTCCACCTCGTCGTAGAGCATGGAGAGGGGCTGGCCCAGAATGTTGTGCTGGCTCTTGGCCAGCAGCCAGACCCAGGGGGCGGCCCAGTCGCTGTAGGCGGCGGGGAGGCCCGTGTCCGCCGGGACGGCCTTGCTGGCCTGGTAGAAGTTCAGGTTCAGGGCGGCGGCCAGACGGCCCAGCACGGTGAACAGCTCTTCGTGGGTCACGGTGCCGGTGGGATCGAAGCGGCCGTCTCCCACGCCCTCTAAATATCCGGCGGCGCAGGCGGCCTGGATGTAGGGGGCATACCAGCTCCCGGCGGGCACGTCGGAGAAGGCCGTCTCTCCGTCGGCGGCGGACAGGCCCATGGCCTGGACCAACAGGGCGCACAGCTCGGCCCGGGTGAGGGTGTTTTCCGGGCGGAAGGTCCCGTCCCGGTAGCCCAGCAGCATCTCATAGGTCCGCAGGGTGTTGGCGGCGGTCTCGCAGTCGGTCCCGGCCACGTCGGAGAAGGTCCGGGGGTGATAGTCCGGCACGCTGTTCAAAGTGGCCACCTGCTGGGCGGTGGTGGGGACCCAGGTGTCCCCCAGCCCCTGGAGGATGGTGCAGTTGGGAGGCAGGGCGGAGAGCAGCTTGCCGAAGTAGGCGGCGTTCTCCGGGGCGAGGGCGTTGTCCACGTCGATGAACCACCGCCAGCCGCCCACATGGACCCGCAGCCAGCTGCTCTTGTCCCCGGCAGGCTCCCGGGCGGAGAAGAGCAGGGCGATCTCGTCGGCATCGTCCGCGTCCACCAGCAGGTCGGGCACCACGCCGATGCTCTGGGCGGTGTTGCCGCTGACCCCGTAGTACTGATAGGCGGTGATCCGCAGGGCATCCCCGTCCAGGGCCTCCGGCTGCTGCTCCTGGGTGAGGATCACCTGGGCCACGCCCTTGCCGAAAGTGTTGGAGCCGATGACCATGCCCCCCTGCTTATCTTTGATGGCCAGGGAGAAGATCTCCGCCGCCGAGGCGGTGTTCCCGCTGACCAGGACGATGACCGGGGAGATGGTCAGGCTCTCCTGCTGGGAGACGTAGCGGTAGTACTGGTCCTCGCCGTCCCGCAGGTAGACTTGGGTCCCCTGGCCCAGGAAAGTGCCCAAAGTCTGGGTGACGGCGTAGACATCGCCGCCGCCGTTGTTCCGCAGGTCCACCGTCCAGAGGTTCACGTCGTCGTAGGCCTGGATGCCCTCGGTGAAGTGGCCCAGGGTCTCCTCCCCAAAGGTGGTGCAGGCGATGTAGCCGGTGGTACCGTCCTCCAAGACCTCGGTGGTGGTGGCGGGGATGACCACCTGGGCCCGGACGGCGGTGTAGTCCTCCTCGCGGCCGTCGGCATGGCGGACGGTGAAGGTGACCTCGGTGCCTTCCTCGCCCTTGAGCCAGCCGGTGATGACTTCGGCGGTCTGCCCGGCGGCCTCCTGGCCGGAGACGCGGATGATGAGGTCCCCGGCGACTAAGCCCAGCTTGGCTGCGGGAGAGCCGTCATACACGCCCACGATGGCCAGACCCTCCTCATGGGCCAGGGCGGAGATGCCGATGCCCACCACGGAGCTGTCCTTCATGGAGGCCTGGAAGGCCGCGAACTCCTCCGGGGTCATGTACATGGTGTAGGGGTCGTCCAGGGCGGCCAGGATCTCTTCCACGGTCTCCGCGTCCAGGACCTCCTGGGGCACGTCGTCGATGTAGTATTCCTGCAGCAGGTCCTTGAGCTGGTCGGGGGTCAGAGCCTGGGCCATGGGGGCCAGGCCCAGAGCCAGGGTCAGCAGCAGGGCGGTGCAGCGCTTCCACAGGTGTTTCATAGGGTCCCTCCTTGGGTCAGATGAAAAGGCAGTCGGATCTTGACAGGCGAACGGGGACATTCGGCGTTCGAATGTCCCCGTGAAACATGCGTTCTGCGATGGGGCAGGGGGGTCAGCTCTGCCAGCGCTCCAGCACGGCCCGGAGCTGATTGGTCATCTTCTTCAGGTCCTTGTTGGGGCTGCTCTTGCTGGCCCGGATGAGGGTCATGATGTCCATGGCAGCGGACTCCAGCTCGTGGTAAGCGGAGGAGATGTGGCCGGTGGACTCATAGCTGGTCTTCTTGGGGGCCAGCTCCACCCCGGCGGCCAGCATCTTCCCGGCGGCCAGGTCGTAGACCTCCTCATAGAGGGGGGCGTGGGCCGGGATGCCCTTTTCCCGCAGGGTGTTGGCGAAGATCTCCGTGACCTGGGCATCGCCATGGACCACGAAGACCTGCTGGGGGGCGGGGTCCGTGACCTGCTCGATCCAGTGGAGCAGGTGGTCCCGGTCGGCGTGGGAGGACAGGCCCTTGAAGTTATGGATGGAGGCGTTCACCGCGATGTCCTCCCCAAACAGACGGACCTGCTTGGCCCCGTTGAGCAGGTGGCGGCCCAGGGTGCCCTCGCCCTGGTAGCCCACGAAGACGATGGCGCATTCCTCCCGCCAGAGGTTGTGCTTCAGGTGGTGGCGGATGCGGCCCGCGTCGCACATGCCGGAGGCGGAGATGATGACCTTGGACTGCTTATCCATGTTCAGCAACTTGGACTCCTCGCCGCTCTCGGTCATGGTGAGGCCGGGGAAGGTGAAGAGCTTCTCGCCGTCCTTCACCAGCTCGATGGCCTCTTCATCCAGGTAGCCCCGCAGGTCCCCGTCGAAGATCTTGGTGGCGGCGTTGGCCAGGGGGGAGTCCACCACCACGGTGAAGTTGGGGTCGGACTTCACCAGGCCGTCCCGCTTCATCTCCCGCATGAAGTAGAGCAGCTCCTGGGTGCGGCCCACGGCGAAGGAGGGGATGATGACGTTGCCGCCCTTGGCGAAGGTCTCGTCGATGATCTTGGCCAGCTCTGCGGTGTAGGAGGAGACGGGCTCGTGGTTCCGGTCGCCGTAGGTGCTTTCCATGACCACATAGTCTGCGCCCTGGATGAAGGAGGGGTCCCGGATGACGGGCTGGTTGATGTTGCCCAGGTCGCCGGAGAAGACGATCTTCTTCTCCACGCCGTTCTCCGTGGCCCAGACCTCCACCGAGGCGGAGCCCAGCAGGTGGCCTGCGTCCACGAAGCGGATGCTCAGGCCGGGGAACAGCTCCACGGTCTGGCCATACTCAAAGGTGACCACCTGGGCCATAGCCTGGGTGGCCTCGGCCACGGTGTAGAGGGGTTCCACCGGCGGGCGGCCGGCGCGCTTGCCCTTCTGGTTCTTCCACTGGGCATCCATCTCCTGGATGTGGGCGGAGTCCTGCAGCATGATGGACAGCAGCTCGCCGGTGAGGCGGGTGGTGAAGATCTGTCCCTGGAAGCCCTGCTTGACCAGCAGAGGGATACGCCCGGAGTGGTCGATGTGGGCGTGGGTGACGATCACATAGTCGATGTCGGCGGGGGTGAAGTCCAGGGCGGCGTTGTCGCGCTCGTCCCGCCCCTGCTGCAGACCGCAGTCGATGAGGATCTTCTTGCCGTTCACCTGCAGGCAGTGGCAGCTCCCGGTGACCGCTTTGGCCGCGCCGAAAAAGGTCAGCTTCATAACAGGACCTCCTTATAGAAATCAGATATCGTAAATGCCGACCCGGCGACAAAAGAAACGCCAGGGTGGACTTTACTTTCTTTAGTCTATCATACTCCTTTTTTCCCCCTTTGCATAGAGGAATTTGGTCTTTTTCTAAAAAAAGGGGGGCCTTGTTCCCGGGGGTCTGCCGTGCTACAATGGGGAAAACGAGACCAGGGAGGACTGTGTGATGTTGGAGCTGAACCATGTGTGTGTGCGGGTGCTGGACCTGGACCGGAGCGTGGCCTTTTATGAAAAGGCCCTGGGCCTGACGGTGGAGCGGTCGGTGCAGCTGCCCGAGCGGGGCTGGGACCTGCGTTTTTTGGGGGACGGGACCACGGAGTTCCAGTTGGAGCTGTGCCGAGAGACCGGCCGGACCGAGCCTTACGCCCTGGGGGATGACACGCCCCATGTGGCGCTGGTGACGGAGGACTTTGACGACACCAAGGCCCGCCACCGGGCCGAGGGCCTGATCTTCGACGAGCTGCCCTCGGGCATCTATTTCATCAAAGACCCCGACGGCCATATCCTGGAGATTTTGCCCAAGAAGCGGTGAGGTCTGCCGTTAAGAAAAAACACGGGCTGACGCGCAGCGTCAGCCCGTGTTTCGTTCACAGAGCTTTACCCGATCACTCGTGATCGACCTTATACATATACTCCAGCAGATCCACGGTCTTGGCGGAGTAGCCCATCTCGTTGTCGTACCAGGCCACGACCTTGCAGAAGTGGTCGTTCAGGGAGATACCGGCCTTGGCGTCGAAGATGGCGATGTGGTGGTCACCCAGGAAGTCGGTGGAGACCACAGCGTCCTCGGTGTAGTCCAGGATGCCCTTCATGGGACCCTCAGCGGCGGCCTTCATGGCGTCGCAGATTTGGCCGTAGGTGGCGGGGGTCTCCAGCTCGGCGGTCAGGTCCACCACGGAGACGTCCAGGGTGGGCACGCGCAGGGACATACCAGTGAGCTTGCCGTTCAGGGAGGGGATGACCTTGCCCACGGCCTTGGCTGCGCCGGTGGAGGAGGGGATGATGTTGCCGGAAGCGGCGCGGCCGCCTCTCCAGTCCTTCTTGGAGGTGCCGTCCACGGTCTTCTGGCTGCCGGTGATGGAGTGGACGGTGGTCATGAGGCCTTCCTTGATGCCGAAGGCGTCGTGGAGGACCTTGGCCACGGGAGCCAGGCAGTTGGTGGTGCAGGAGGCGTTGGAAACGAAATCCATGCTCTTGTCATAGGATGTGTTGTTGACGCCCATGACGAACATGGGGGTGTCGTCCTTGGAGGGGGCGGTCAGCAGGACCTTCTTTGCCCCGCCTTCCAGGTGACCGGCCATCTTGGCAGCGGTGGTGAACTTGCCGGTGCTCTCGATGACGTACTCTGCGCCGACGGAACCCCAGGGGATCTCCTTGGGCTCCTCGCAGTGGAAGACGCGGATGCGGCGGCCGTTGACGATGAGGTCATCGCCTTCCCAGCTCACCTCGCCCTGGAAGCGGCCGTGGACGCTGTCATACTTCAACAGGTAAGCCATGTAGTCAGGGGTCTGGCTGTGACTGTTGATCCCCACAAACTCGATGTCGGGACGCTCTGCGCCCAGGCGGAGCACTAAGCGGCCGATTCTGCCAAATCCGTTGATACCGACTTTGATACTCATGTTGATCAATATCCTTTCCATATGAAATCGTGCAATCTCTTTTTCCTTTGCCGGGGGCTGTCCACGGCATAACTATTCCCATTATACTCCTCTTTTTTCCCGGATGGAAGGGCTTTGACGGAAAAATTTCAAAAATGCAGCGGCGAAATTTGACAAAAATTCTTGTCATCCCTCCCAGTATTTGTTACACTAAGAGATATCCTTATGACCTGATAATTCCCGGTTTATCCGGGTATCCTAATCCCATTTTCAAGGAGTTGACGCTATGGATCCAATCACGTCCCGCCTGGACCCCATGTTCGGCAGCTTTCCGGAGGCTGTGGTCTACCTGAGCGGCGGCCGGGCGGCCTATGCCAACGAATCCGGCTCCCGCCTGCTGCGGAGCTGCCCGGAGGATCTGCTCTTTGCCATGGCAGAGCACCCCGGCGGGTCCATGGAGATCGCCGTGGGGCAGGACAAATACCGGGTGACCGTGTCCCCCTTTGACGGGGGCGTTCTGCTGGTGCTGCGGCCCCTGCCCCAGGCTGAGGAGCAGGCCCATCCCTTCTCCCAGGCCATCTACCGGATGCGGGAGTGCCTGTCCAACTTCGGCGCGGTCCAGCTGCGCATGAAGCGGGGCCTGCAGGAAAAGGACTTAGCGGAGACCTTCCAGCAGGACCTGGCCAACCAGACTCGCCTGCTCTACCAGATGCTCCGCCTGACCCGCCAGGCCGAGCTGACCCAGGAGCTCAACGACAAGAGCTTCCCCCGGGAGGAGGGCTTCGACCTGGCCATGGTCTGTCAGGGCATGGCCGACGAGGCCGGTTGGCTGGCCGATTTGGCCGGGGTGCGGTTCACCTATTATAGTAATGTAGAGAACCTGGCCTACAAGGGCAGCAAGTCCCTGCTGACCCAGATGCTCTTGGCCCTGGTGTCAAACAGCATCCGCGCCGCCGGGAAGGGCGGCCGGTCGGAGATGCGCTTCCACGCGGAGAACGGCCGGGTGGTCATCTCCCTGAAGGACAGCGGACCGGGCATCCCTGAGGACCGCCTGCAGAACCTGTTCTCCGGGCAGTCCGCCTCGGCGCTGCCCCGCCCCGGCGAGGGGGCCGGACTGGGCCTGTACAACGCCCAGCGGATCGCCGCCCTCCACGGCGGGGTCATCGTGGCCCAGAGCGGCCAGGAGGGGGGTACCAGCCTGGTGGTCTCCCTGCCCATCGTGGCTCCCACCAGCGTCCCCGCCCGGAACAACCCCGGCTACGACAACCTGGGGGGCTATTCGCCGGTGCGCATCGAGCTGAGCGATGTGCTGCCCTGGCAGGCCTTTGTGACCAAAGAGAAATAAGGAAAAGCCTCCCCTGCGGGAGGCTTTTTTGCTGCCCTGGGCGGGGGTTCCATTTCCATGTCCCCATTTTCTCCGGAGAAAATGGGGGAAAAGAGCGCCGGGGCTTCGCCCCTGGA
>CAYNZG010000037.1:0-9851 GCA_964401525.1 uncultured Ruminiclostridium sp. | reverse complement strand
CTGCCCCTGGACCCCGGGGAGGGGTAGGGATACCCTGCGGGGAGAGTCCCACTTTTCCCACGGTTTTGGTTCTGTTATCGGCAGGCTATCCATGGCGCGCCCACTGGCTGGCGCGCGGGGACGTGGGAGGAGATCGCGGCCTGAAGAAGGGGTACTATCCCATGCCCCCCTTGTCAAAGGGGGGAGGGCCACGAAGTGGCGGGGGGATTCCCGTTGAGGATCATCGTAGGTGGGAAGCGGGAATCCCTCCATCGCCTAGCGGCGGTCCCCCTCCCTTTAACAAGGGAGGCAGAAAGCGTGGGTGATATAGGACGGAGATACCCGAAAAGGAACAAGAGGCTGGAGACAGCCGAACGACAGTAAGGAGGTTTTTTATGAGCAAGGTAACATTCAATGGAATGGGTGAGTTAGTGGCCACTTTTCAGGCGGGGAGCGTGACCGTCGGTGCGCCCGTTATCATGAACACAAACAACGCCGTCCGCAGCGGGACCGGCGGAATGGCCCCCGTAGGGGTGGCCCTGAACAAGCGCGGCGACTATGCCGGCGTACTGCTGAAGGGGTTTACCCAGGTGAAGTACAGCGGGGCCCCCATTCTGGGCTGGAACAGCCTGGTCACCGACGGCACTGGCGGCCTGCGCCCCGCCACGACCGGGGAGACGGGCAGAGACTGCCTGGTGGTGGACCTGAACAGCACCGACAAAACCATGGGCCTGTTCCTGTGAGACAGGCAGAAAGGACGTGTGATCTATGGCATATCAGTTTGAGACCGTAAAGCTGGACAAGGGCATGTACAGCGAGGCTGGCAGCTCCTTTACCAAGGTGCTGGAGCGCTGCGACCCCTCCGAGCAGTACAAGGGTACCCCTCTGGAGCATTTAGATGCCTTCCAGCGGCAGCTCAAGCGCTTTGACATCAAGGTGAAGGGCGGCAGCTCCGACGTGGTGGCCAAGTTCTTCGCCACCTGGGAGTCCGCGGTGCTCTTCCCCGAATATGTGGCCCGGGCCGTCCGCCAGGGCATGGAGGAGGGGGACATCCTCCCTGAACTGGTGGCCGCCGAGACCCGTATCACCGGCATGGACTACCGATCCATCACCTCGGACCCCGGCCAGGAGGACAAGAGCCTCCATATGGTGGCCGAGGGCGCCCAGATCCCCGAGACCGCCATCACCGCCCGGGACAGCCTGGTCCAGCTCCACAAGCGCGGCAGGATGCTGGTGGCCTCCTATGAGGCCATCCAGTTCCAGCGGCTGGATCTGTTCTCTGTGACCCTCCGCCAGATCGGCGCGTACATCAGCCGGATGCACATCGCTGACGCCATCCAGGTGCTGGTGAACGGCGACGGCAACAGCAACGCCGCCACCGCCTACACCATCGGCGGCGGCACCATCTCCGGCACCGCCGGGACCCTGTCCTACGGCGCGCTGGTGGACTTCTGGAGCCAGTTCGACCCCTACACCATGAACACTCTCCTGGTGGGGGACACCATGGCGGCGCTGCTGAAGCTGCCCGAGTTACAGGACGCGGCGGCGGGCCTGACCTTCCAGGGTACCGGCCGGATGGTGACGCCCATGGGGGCCACCCTGCTGCGGTCCTCCGCCGTTCCCTCCAACACCATCATCGGTCTGGACAAGCGTTACGCCCTGGAGATGGTCCGGGCCTCCGACGTGCTGGTGGAGTATGACAAGCTCATCGACCGCCAGCTGGAGCGGGCTGCCATCACCTCCATCTCCGGCTTCTCCAAGATCTTCCAGGACGCTTCCAAGGTCCTGAAGCTCAAGTGAGGGGCTGGGATGATCACGGCGGATGATATTTTACAGGTGGCCCTGTGTTTCACCGACCGGTCCCTTACCGAGGGGGAGAAGGCGGCCCTCACCACTCTCTGTGAAGCGGCGGACCGGCTCTGGGAGAGCCGCCTGCGGGACGAGGTGGACCCGGAGGAGTTTAAAGGCATCTACTGCCTGGCTTGCGCTTATACCGCCCTGGGGAACTTCCAGACGGTGGCCCAGGCGGGCCAGAGCGACCTGACCTCTTATCGGCTGGGGGACTTCTCCGTGAGCCGCAGCGCCGAGAGCACCGTGGTCCACCGGAGCCTTCAGGCCCAGGCGGAGGCCCTCATGGCCCCCTTCACTATCGACGGGGACTTCGCCTTCCTGGAGGTGGGCGGATGACCGGGATGGACTTTGCCGCCGTGGTGCGGCAGGCGGGCCAGCCGGTGACTGTCTGGCGGGACGGGGTCTGCCTGGGGGAGGGCTACGCCCGCCTCCAGGGGACCTTCCGCCAGGGGGAGCGGCAGTATGCCCCCACGGACCTGGGTACAGGCCGGGAGGAGGAAGTGGTCTGCTACGGGGAGGCCGGGCTGCCCCTGGCGCCCCATCCCGGCCGGACCCTGGTGAAAGCCGGGGCGGCAGTCTACCGGGTCCGCTGGGCGGAGCCGGTGCGCCTGGGGGCAGAGGTGATCTACTGGAAGGCCGGGTTGACCTGGCAGGAGGAGGATGAATCATGACGAGTCTGGCAAAGCTGCGGGAGAGCATGACGGACTTTCTGACGGACCGGGGCCTGCGGGCCCTGTCCGCCTGGCCGAAGACAGAACGGACCGCCAAGACGGCCCCGCTGATCTTAGTCCGGCTGGGGCAGGTGGAGGCCGGGCCCGCCGGGTTCCACCGGTATTTAGGTGAGGCATTCGACCAGACGGCCCAGGCCTGGATGGAGCGGTACGGCGGGGCGGTGAATGTGACCTATGTGCTGACCCTCTACAGCCCTGAGGACTGGGGCGAGGAGGGCTGCCGGGACCTGCTGGAGCAGGTGGCGGCCCTCTTTCCAGGCAGTGGGCCCGGTGGTCTGCCGGTGGAGGGGTGGACCATGGGCGAGACCGCCTTCCACCGGGAAAGCGGGATGTACCGGGGGGAGCTGCGCGTCCGCTGCCGGGGCTTTCTCACAGAGGAGGTCGGCACCGACGGCATCTTCCGGGACTTTGACGTGAAAGGAGAAGTGACAGTATGATAACGACCCATCAGAGACCGGGGGTCTACTCGGCCTACACGGCCTCGGCGGCCCTCACCGCCGGGACGAGACGAGGGACGGCGGCCATCGCCGCCCGCAGCAGCGGGGGCGAGTCCGGGACCCTCTATGATCTGGGCAGCCCCTTAGAGGCGGCGGAGGCCTTCGGCAGCGGGGACCGGCTCACAGAGCTGGTGACCGTGCTCATGGCCAACGGCGCGGCCCGGGTGTGGGCCGTCCCTCTGGCCGCGGACAGCGGTTACAGCGGGGCCTTCACCCTGCTGAACCAGCAGGAGGGGGTGTCGGCGGTGGTCTGCGACAGCGAGGACCTGACCGTCCAGAAGGCCCTCCGGGACAGCGTGGAGGCTGCGGCGGAGGACCGCCGGGAGCGGCTGGCGGTGGTCCCCGGCGGGAAGGAGGAGACGGTGAGCCAGCTCACTGCCCGGGCGGCGGGCCTGAACAGCCGACGGGTGGTCCTGACGGCTCCGGCCACCACGGCGGAGACCGACGGGGCCCTGGCTGCGGCGGCGGTGGCGGGGGCCATCTGCGCCGAGAGGGACCCGGCGGTGCCCTTGGGAGGTGCGGTGCTGCGGGGGCTGCCGGGGCTGGCCCAGCGGTTCAGCGAGAGCGACCTGGACACCCTTATTTTAGGGGGCGTCACGCCGTTGGAGTCCGCCGGAGGCCGGATGACGGTGGTGCGCGGGGTGACCACTCAGACCACCACCAGTGGGGCCAGCGACCCCACCTGGCGGGAGTTGACCACCATCCGCATCGTGGACGATGTGATCCCCGCCGTCCGCGCGTCCTTGGGGGCCAGGTTCGCCCGGACCAAGAACACGAAGCAGGTCCGGGCGGCTATCCGGTCCCAGGTGATCCTGGAGCTGGAGCAGAAGAAGGCGGCTGAGATCATCGACGACTACGGCGAGGTGACGGCGCAGCCGTTGGCGGAGGATCCCACGGTGTGTCAGGTGACCTTCCCCTTCGCTGTGGCCCACGGGCTGAATCAGATCTGGCTGAGTGCACAGATCACGGTGTAAATCAAGAGGGGGTGGGCCTCCGGCGGGGCCCATTCGGAAAGGTTTGGGAAACCCCAAAGTAGTCGCTCCCGAAGGGGTCGCCTCCCGCGGGGCTCCGCCCCGGACCCCGGTAGGGGTAGAGGTATCCTGCCGGGGGAGTTCCGATTTTTCCACGGTTTTGGTCCCGTTGTCGGCAGGTGGGCTATGGCGCGCCACCGGCTGGCGCGCGGGAGCGTGGGAGGGTCTCGCGGCGTGAAGGAGAGCCAAGAAAAAGGTGGGTGATCCCTTTACACAAACCAAACATCGAAAGGAGGAAGTGTGATGGCAGTGAAAGCCATTCCTACCAGCAGCGATATTTATTTGGAGGTCAACGGCCGGAAGGTGGCCGTGGTCCAGAGCTACACCGCCCAGACCACCCGGTCCAGCACCGCGGTGGAGGCCTTTGGCGAGGCGGAGCCGGTGGCGGCGATCCCCGGGCAGCACCAGCATCTGGTGGAGCTGACCCGCATCTATGCCACCGACGAGGCCCTGACCGACGGCATCGATTTCTACGGCCTGGAGGATTTCGATCTGGTCATCTGCAAGCCCGACCGCCGGGTCATCTACAGCGGCTGTCAGTGGAGCAAGCTGGGCGAGACCGGGAGCCTGGGGGCCTCGGTGCTGGAAAAGGTGACCTTGGTGGCCGCCCGGCGCATGGAGACCGGCGTATGACCGGCCTGGACCACGCCCCCGCCGGGGCCTATGACTGGCTGAACCTGGTGGCAGGGGAGGGGACGCTGGAGCTGGAGGACGGATCGGTGCTGACCATGCTCACCAGCTGGGAGCTGGCGGAGGCCAGGCACGAGACGGAGGTCCTCCGCAGCCAGCGGCCGGACTTTGACCCGGCCCTCTGCGCCAATGCATGTCTGGTCCGCCGGGCCTGGGTCCGGGCGGACGGGGGCCGGTACGACAGCGGCTGGGCGGTCATCCAGGGGGAGAAACCGGAGCGCATCGAGGCTCTGGCCCGACAGTGGGCGGCGTTCCGCCAGCGGACCGCTCCCGGTCTGGAGACCGACCGCCGACGGGTGGAGAAACTGAAGGCCTCTCTGGAGGCCCTGCCCCAGGAGCGGCTCCGGTGGCGGGTGCTGCGGCATTTCCGGGCCTTGCCCACCGAGGAGCGGGTCCGGCAGATGACCGGGCGGGATTACCTCTGGTGCGCCCTGCACCTGCTCCTGGATCAGGAGGAGGAGGCTGCCCGGCTCTGTCCCGTCTGCCGGGAGAAGGCCCGGGAGGACCGCTGCCCGGTGTGCGGCAAGGAGACGGCCACCGCCGAGCGCGGGGCGGACCCGGCCTTTGACTGGACCCGGTACGAGGCCATGAAGCGGGGTGAGCGGCCGTGATCGACTATCTCACCCCGCTCCTGGAGGGGACGCTGGCGGCGGACTGGCGGGAGCAGCCCGCCCTGCCGCCGGAGGAGGCCCCGGCGCAGTCGTTGGGGCTTTCCGGTCCCGCTGCGGTCCGACCTCGGGGGGAGGACCTGTCCTTCACGGCGGAATATCCCCAAGACGGGGAACTCTTCGGTCCGGAGAGGGCGGACCGGGCGTTTTCCGAGCCGGAGGCCCCGGGCGGACGGACCACGGGGCGGCGGCGCTGGAAGCCAAGCTGCGGCAGTCCGGCCGCCTGTCCTGGGTGGCCCGGACCGGCGGGACGGCGGTGACGGTGGCCATCCCGGAGGGAGAGACCACTGCCCCGGCGGCGGATCTGCTGGCCTTGGACCGGGCCGTCCAACGGGACGCGCGGCGGTATGACCGCGGATTTACCTTTTATTAAAGAAAGGAGGGGGCGCATGGAGCTGACCCCGATGCAGTACAAGGGCTATACCTGGCCCCACAATCCCCGGACCTACACCATCCGCTATGAGCGGCAGGTGGCCCTCCACAAGGTCCCCTTTGGGCGGTACGCCCTCCAGGACCTGGGCCTGACCCGCCGGGTCATGACCGGGGAGGGGGCGTTTTACGGGCCGGGAGCCTATGAGGAGTTCAAAAAGCTGGCGGCGGTCTTCTATCAGGGTGGGGCCGGGACCCTGGTCCACCCGGTGTGGCAGACCGCCCGGGCCTATTTCGTGGACCTGGCGCTGGTCCAGGAGCCGAGAAAGGACTATGTGCGGTACACCTTCACCTTCTGGGAGGACTACGAAGGGTATCAGCAGGGCCTCTCCACCAAGCCCAGCGGTGGGAGCGCCTCGGCTTCTGCGACGACCACTACGAACACCGCCGGGACCACCGGGGAGAGCGGAGGGACCTGGCACACCCTGGCTCAGGGGGAGACCCTGTGGAAGGTGGCCCAGACCTACGGCCTGACCCTGGCGGGTCTGCTGCTGCTGAACCCCCAGATCACGAACCCCAACGTGGTCCGGGCGGGGCAGCAGGTGAAGGTGAGGTGAGACCATGACGGAATGGACCATGACCACCTATGACGGGCGGAAGCTCGCCCTGCCGGTGCCTCTGGCCTGGAAGTTAGATTACGGGTTAGGGTCCCCCTGCGACAGCTTCTGGGGGAAGTTCCTCTGGGCCGCCGGGGGCGAGGACGCTCTGGCTGACGGCACCCGGCTCACCGTCACCTGGGAGGGGGAGACGGTCTTCACCGGGGTGGTGGACGAGTGCCGTTGCTGCTGGTCGGCCCAGGGGGCCGTGGCGGAGATCAGCGGCCGGGGGATGCAGGCCCTCCTGCTGGACAACCAGGCGGAGGCCGCCGACTACGGCATGGCTACCTTAGGAGAGATCCTGCGGGGCTATGTGACCCCCTATGGCATCCAGATGGGGGCCCCGGCGGCTCTGCCGGGGGTGGCGGGATTTTCCGTGTCCTCCGGCCAGAGCTGCTGGGGGGTGGTGTATGACTTCGCCCGGTACCACGGCGGGGTGGCACCCCGGTTCGACCGGGCCGGACGGCTGGTGCTGGCGCCTTTCCCTGATGGCAAGCCTCTGGTCCTGGATGAGACTGCCCCGGTGACGGAGGCGGTGTGGCAGGTGAAGCGATACGGGGTCCTGTCCCAGGTGACGGTGAAGGACGTGTCCGGCTGGGGGCGGCAGGTGGTGGAGAACCCCACCTTCCGCCGCCGGGGCGGCCAATGCAGCAGGGTCCTGCTGCTGCCCCGGAAGACCGGGTTCCAGGCCCGGCGGTACAACGGGCAGTTTCAGTTGGATCGGTCGGCGGCGGACCTGTATCAGGCAGAGGTGACGGTGAGCCTGCCCTTTGCTGCCTGGCCGGGGGATCTGGTGCGGCTGACCCGGGCTGGGTGGAGCCGGAACGGCCTCTATCGGGTGCGGGAGAGTCGGGTGACGCTGGACGAGGGGGGCTGCGCCACCACCCTGATCCTCTGCGACCCCGACGCGGTGCTGTGAAGAAAGGAGGAAGGACCATGTGGATGGCAGAACGGCCCGCGGCTCCCCTGGCGGAGCCTGCGGCGGAGTTAGGACAGGTGACCCTGGACGGGGCCGCCGGGGTGGCCCTGGCGGGAGAGCGGCGAGGGGTGCCGGTGTGCGCCCCCGGCGGATACCGCTGGACTCCCGCCCGGGGGGACACGGTGCTGGTGGTGAAGACTGGTCCGGAGGCGGCCCCCTGCGTGGCGGGGCAGCTCCAACCGGCGGGGGAGCCGGGGGAGGTCTACATTTCCGTGGCTGATGGGGCGGGCATCCGCCTGCGGGCGGACGGCACGGTGGACATCACCGGCAACGTGACCATCAACGGAAAGGAGGTGTGACCATGGCGGTGAGCAAGCTGCGCCAGGGGGACTACTGTCCCGACGGTACGGGCAGCTTTCAGGAGGCGGAGGGGGCCGAGGCCCTGCTGGAACGGGTGCTGTTTAAGCTCCAGGTTCGGCGGGGGTCTTTTCCCCTGCTGCCGGAGCTGGGCAGCCGCCTGTATCTCCTGCCCCGGGCGAAGGCCTCGGCCCGGGAGGCCCTGGGGGCCAGCTACGCGGCGGAGGCCCTGGCGGACGAGGCGGTGACGGTGACCGGAGCGGTCTGGGAGGAGGAGACCCGGACCATCACCGTCTATCTGACCTGGCAGGGGGAGACCCTGACGGCAGAGGTGGGGGTGTGAGGTGGGAGGTATCCTACACATGGGTACTGTGCCTCCGGCAGGGCCCCCTTTTCTCCGGAGAAAGGGGGGGGGAAAGAGCGCCGGGGCTCCGCCCCTGGACCCCGGGGGAGGGTCGTGATGCCCTGCCGGGGTAGTGGGTCGAATCTTGCCATCGTGCCTGCGGCGCTGGATCGTCAGGCTGTCCATGGCGCGCCCACCGGCTGGGCGCGCGGGGACGGGGGAGGAGAACTGCGGGGAAAAGGGTTTTACGATCCCCAAGCCTCTCCTGTGTAAAGGGAGGTGGCTTGGCCGTAGGCCAAGACGGAGGGGTTGAAAGCGTCGCAGGTCCGGTCAATCCCTCAGTCAGTGCTGCGCACTGCCAGCTCAGCTATGCACGCCCCAGTGCGCACACTGGGATGCCTTTACACAAGGGAGCCTCTGGCGTGGGTGAGGATCGAGAAGGCAGAGGAGCGTACCAACGCCCACACAAACAATGAAAGGAGTGTTCACCACGAAAACCATAGACACCATTTATCAGGAGATGCTGGCGGTCTTTGCCCGGGAGACCGGCATGCAGCCCGAGGGGACCGGAGAGCTGGCGGTGCGGCTCTACGCCCTGGCTGCTCAGGTATACGGCCTCTATGAGGAGGCCGACTGGACCCGCCGCCAGTGCTTCCCCCAGACGGCCACCGGGGAGGAGCTGGACAAGCACGCCTTCCTCCGGGGGCTGGACCGGCAGCAGGCCGCACGGGCCACGGGGACCCTGCGGTTCTCCGTCAGCACGGCGGCGGCCGAGGACCTGCCCATCCCCCTGGGGACGGTCTGCCTGACGACGGGGCTGGTCCGGTTCGAAACCACCCAGGCGGGGGCCCTTCCGGCGGGGAGCCTCACCGTAGACATCCCAGCCCGGGCTGTGGAGCCGGGGGAGGGCGGCAACGCCCCGGTGGGATCCGTGCGGACCATGGCGGTGGCCCCGGCGGGGGTGGCCGCCTGCACCAACCCCGTCCCCTTCACCGGGGGCCGGGAGACGGAAGGGGACGAGGCCCTGCGGGCCAGGGTCCTGGCTACCTATCGGCGGCTGCCCAACGGGGCCAACGCCGCCTGCTATCAGCAGACCGCCGAGGCGGTGGAAGGGGTGGCCGCCGCCCAGGTCCTGCCCAAGAACCGGGGGCTGGGCACCGTGGACCTCTATGTGTCCGCCGCCGGAGGCCAGCCCGACCAGGCCCTGCTGACCCGGGTGGCCCAGGCACTGGAGGGGCGGCGGGAGATCGCCGTGGATCTGAAGGTCCTGGCCCCGGAGTCGGTAACGGTGAACGTGCTGGTCTCCGTGAAGGCTAAGACGGGCTACGATGCCTCCTCCGTGCGGACGGCGGTGTCCACGGCCATCCAGACCTGGTTTGACGGGACCCTGCTGGGCAAAAACTGTCTGCTGGCGGACCTGTGTCAGCGGATCTATGCCGTGGACGGGGTGGCCAACTACCGCATCGACGCGCCGGCCAACGACGTGGCGGTGACCCAGGGCCAGCTCCCGGTGCTGGGGACCCTTTCCGTGGAGGCCCTGCCATGAGCCACGGACAGTATTTGCGGGACCTGCTGGAACCGCTGGGGGTCTACCGCTGGGAGGGGTCCTTCCAGTGGGGAGAGCTGCAGAGCGCGGGAGCCGCCCTGGACGGGGTGGCAGACCACTTAGCTTTGACCCGCCGGGAGATGAGCCTGACCACCGCCGAGGCCGAGGGCCTCACCGGCTGGCAGACCCTCCTGGGCTGCCGCACAGCCTCCCG
>CAYNZG010000036.1:0-10195 GCA_964401525.1 uncultured Ruminiclostridium sp. | reverse complement strand
CAGTGACCGGCGGAAAGCGAGGGTATCCCCATGACTGACCAAGAACTGGTGGAGTTGGCCTTCACCATGCTGGACCGCTCCTACTCTCCCTACTCTCACTTCCCCGTGGGGGCCGCCTTAGAGGGGGCCGACGGCAGCGTCTACACCGGCTGCAACGTGGAGAACGCCGCCTACGGCTCCTGCATCTGCGCCGAGCGCACCGCTCTGGTGAAGGCAGTCAGCGAGGGCTGCCGGAGCTTCCGCCGCCTGGCGGTGGTGGGCAACAGCACCGACTTCTGCTGGCCCTGCGGAGCCTGCCGCCAGATGCTCTATGAGTTCGCCCCGGACTTGGAGATCCTGGCAGCCAACAAGGAGCGAAAATTTGTGAAGTACACCCTGCGGCAGCTCCTGCCCCAGGGCTTCGGCCCGGATACGTTGAGATGAAGGCGTTCGCGTCCTAAAGCCTCCCACGCTCCCGCGCGCCCAGCCGGTGGGCGCGCCATGGACAGCGTATCGACAACGAAAACAATACCGTGGGACAAAAGGGACTTTCCTGGCAGGGTATCACTACCTTCCCCAGTGCTCTTTTTCCCCCTTTTCTCCGGAGAAAAGGGGGTCCTGCGAGAGGCACCGCACCCGCCCAAAGGGTAGCACTTACGCGCGTTCCGGAAGCGTCTCCTCCCGGAAGAACAGGGTGATGCACCACACCCCCGCCAGGCAGACCAACAGATACACGCCGCGGCTGACCCAACTGGCCGAGCCGCCGAACAGGGCCGCCACCAGGTCCAGGCCGAACAGGCCGATCATCCCCCAGTTCAGCCCGCCGATGATCAGCAGGGCCAGGGCGATCCGATCCATCACTTTCATAGGGAAAACCTCCTGGGTCTCAAATTGCTCCTCGCCCCTATCATGCCCAGTCGGTCTCCCCGCCTTCCCCGGAAGATCCCACCAAAAACAGAACCACCCGAACACCGCCCTGCGGGCGATGTTCGGGTGGTTTTTTTCAGGAATTTTCCCGGCAGGCCCGCAGGAAGGACAGAGGCGGGGCATAGCAGGGCAGCTGGATCTTGAACTTCATCTGGGGGTGACGGGGCTCCTGGAGGGCCTCCCCTTCCAGGTCCTCCATCATGGGGGCGGCGAAGCTCACCGGGCGGGTGTCCGGCCCCACCAGCTCGATCTCGTCCCCGACAGCGAACTTGTTCCGCAGGGAGGCCACGGCCAGGCCGTTCTCATCACAGGACTCCACCACGGCCACCACCTGCCAGTCCCGGATGTACCGGGCGTTGGTGGTCACCTGGCCGGGCTGGCCGTAGAAGAAGCCGGTGGAGTAATGCCGGTGGCTGACCTTCTCCACCTCGTCCCGCCAGACGGGATCCAGGGGGCGGTCGGTCAGCACATCGTCGATGCAGTGGCGATAGGCCCCCGTGACGATGGCGGCGTAATAGGCGGACTTGGCCCGGCCCTCGATCTTCAGGGAGTCCACCCCCGCCTCGATGAGGTCGGGGATGTGGTCGATCATGCACATATCCCGGGAGTTCATAATGTAGGTGCCCTTCTCATCCTCATATACGTCGAAGTACTCTCCGGGCCGCTTCTCCTCCACGAGGCTGTACTGATACCGGCAGGGCTGGGCGCAGGCCCCCCGGTTGGAGTCCCGGCCGGTCATGTAGTTGGAAAGCAGGCAGCGGCCGGAGTAGGACACGCACATGGCCCCGTGGGCGAAGGTCTCGATCTCCAGGTCCTTGGGGGTCTTGGCCCGGATCTCGGCGATCTCCGGCAGGCTCAGCTCCCGGGCCAGGATGACCCGGTCGGCCCCCAGGTCGTGCCAGGCCCGGGCGGCCTGGTAGTTCACGATGCTGGCCTGGGTGCTGATGTGGATCTTCACGGAGGGAGCGTATTTCTTGGCCAGGGCCAGCACCCCCACGTCGGCCAGGATGGCGGCGGTGACCCCCGCCTCCTCCAGCAACTCCAGCCACTGGGGCAGCCGGGCCACCTCGTCGTTCCGGGGCATAGTGTTGCAGGTGACGTGGGCATCCACCCCGTGGGCCTTGCAGAAGGCCACAGCCTTTTTCAGCTCCTCCGGGGAGAAGTTCCCGGCGAAGGAGCGCATCCCGAAGGTGGTCCCGGCCAGGTAAACGGCATCGGCCCCGTAGGCCACGGCCATCTCCAACCGTTCCCAGTCCCCTGCCGGGGCCAGCAGTTCTAATTTTTTCTTCATACTCTATCCTCTTTGTCGGCGTGAAAAAGCCTCCCTTGCGGAAGGGGGGCTTTTTCGTTGTTGCTTCGTTGGTTTAGCTGTTCAGGAACGCCAGGTGGTCGTTGTAGTTGGTGAAGAAGTGGTGGAGCTTGTCCTCACCCAGCGCATAGTAATAGTAGTTGGTGCTCTCGGGGTTGATGGCCGCCATGATGGACTCCAGGCCGGGGTTAGAGATGGGTCCCGGGGGCAGTCCCTTGTTCAGATAGGTGTTATAGGGGCTGTTCACGGTCTGATAGTCCTTTTCCGACACGATCTCGCCCTCAGGCAGCACATACTGGATGGTTGCGTCGATCTGCAGGAACCCGGCCGTGCCGCCGCTGGGGTTGTTCAGGCGGTTATAGATGACCGAGGCGATGGTGGTCCGGTCGGTGCCGTCGGTCTCCTTTTCGATCATGGAGGCCACGTTGACGATCTCCCCGATGGACTTACCCTGATCCCAGATCTGCTGGCGGATGGCATCGGTGACCTTGGCATCGAAGTTCACCAGCATCTTGTTGATGACGTACTTGGGGTCCTCGCCCAGGTAGAACTCATAGGTATCGGGGAACAGGTAGCCCTCCAGCCGGGTGGGATCCCCCAGAGGGATGTCCTGCAGGAAGGAGAAGGCATAGTCGTGGTTGGCAGCCATGTCCTCCAGCTTCTCCACGGTGGAGACCCCCTTCTCCTCCAGCAGCTGGAAGATCTGCTTCAGGGTCTGGCCCTCCGTGATGGTCACCTCGGTGGTGGTGCGGCTGGCGGAGGTGGCGCTGAGGTTGTTCAGGATGGCGCTGTAGTCCATGTTGGTGTCCAGCTTATACTGACCGGCGGAGATGTCGTCGGCCTTGCCGGAGACCGTGGCGAACAGCCGGAAGAACCACTTGTAGTTGATGATGTCGTTGTCCTTGAGCTGCTTGACCACGTTGCCGAAATCCTTCTCATCCTGGACGGTGATGACTGCCTCCACCTCGTCCTTGTTCAGGGCCAGCATGTCGTTGGCCATGGTCCAGCCCAAGGTGGCCAGGATGGCGGAGATGCCGCAGACCATCAAAATATAGGTCATGGAGCCGGACAGCCCGGAACGCTTCTTCTTTTTCTTCTTCCGGGGGGGCGGGGCGCTGCGCCGCCGCTCGTGCTCCCGATCATAGTCCCGGTCCCGGCTCCGGCCGCGGTCGTAGCCCCGGTCGTAGTCATAGTCCCGTGCTCTGCCGCGGCCCCGGTCATAGTCGTCGTAATATCTTCTATCCCGTTCCATCGGTTGCCTCCTTCTGGTCCGCTCTCTGTGTTACTCCGGCTGATGGGGCCACACCTGGCCCTCTTCCGTGAGGACGTATCTGACCCACATATCCAGCGGCTCCTTGGGCAGATTGATCTGGAAGAAATCCTCCCGGCACAGACCCACGGTCACGCCTTCATAGTCTTCCAGGTAGCGGTCGTAATACCCGGCCCCCTGGCCCAGACGGCCGCCCCGGCTGTCAAAACTCAGGCCGGGGGTGAGGATCAGGTCGATATCCTCCCGCTCCACCTTGGGGCAGGTGAGCTTGGGGGCGGGGATGTTGTAGCGGTCCGGCTCCATGTCCTCCATGCCGGTGATGGCATAGGCGGCCATCTCCGTGTCGCTGAGGCAGCGGGGCATGCAGACCCGCTTCCCCTGCCGCAGCAGCTCCTCCAGGATCGCATCGGTGCGGATCTCGGTGCCCACGCCGTAGTACAGCAGGACGGTCTGGGCCTTCTCCAGGGAGGGGTGCCGCAGGAACTGCTGGCACAGCTCCCGGTCGGACCAGTCGCGCTCCTCCTGGGACAGCTCCCGCAGGGCTGCCCGGAGCTGGGAGCGCAGCATCTTCTTTACTTCGGAAATCTCACTTGCCATAGGTCAAGTCTCCTTTTGGTGCAGCAGGGGGGCCACCGCCTGCCAAATTTCTTGGTGTATCTCGTCGATCCCCCGCAGCGCCCCATTGGCGTCCAGGCAGGAGATCTTTTTCCAGCCGTAGCACTCCACCGCCTCCATGGCGGCGGACCGGCAGGCGGCCAGATAGGCCGTGTCGGTCTCGTGGATATCCCCCTTGGTGTGGGTGGCGGCCTCCCGCTGGCGGAGCATCTCCACCGCCCGGTCCGTGGGCAGGTCCAGGTAGAGGACCAGGTCCGGGGCGGGCAGCCCCAGCTTGTCATACTCAAAGTCCGACAGCCAGTGGAAGTAGGTCTGCCGCTCTGCCCCAGCCAGCTTGCTGGCCTGGTGGACGGCGTTGGAGGTGGTGTAACGGTCGGCCAGGATGAGGCCGCCGCGCTCATAGTGCTGCTGCCAGACCTTTTTCCAGGAGGCGTAACGGTCCACCGCGTAAAAGGCCGAGGCGGCGTAAGCGTTCACGTCCCCGGGCTTGTCCCCGAACTCCCCGGCCAGGTACATCCGGATGAGGGCCGAGGACGGCTCCTGATACTGGGGGAAGACCAGCCGCTGGAAGGGATGCCCCTCCTGCTCCGCCCGCTGGCACAGCCGGGCGAACTGGGTGGACTTGCCGGAGCCGTCCGTCCCCTCGATGACGATCAGTGTTCCCTTCATGCCTTCCCCTTTCTGCTGGCCTTCTTGGCATCCACCAGGAAGAGGGGCAGCTTGGCCATGCGGCCGATGCGGCTGGGCTGGTGGATGAGGCGGTAGCACCACTCCAGGCCCAGCTTCTGCCAGATGGCCGGGGCGCGCTTGACGTTCCCGGCATACACATCCAGCACGCCGCCCAGGCCCACCATCAGGTGCGCGCCGGTGGCGGGGCCGTGCTGGGCCATCCACCGCTCCTGCTTGGGCGCGCCCAGGCAGACGAAGGCTACGTCGGCTTGGGCCGCCCGGATCTTCTCCACCACCGGGGCGGGATCCTGGAAGTAGCCGTCGTTGGTGCCGCAGATGTTCAGCTTGGGGTATTTTTTCCGCAGGTTCTCCGCCGCCTGCTCGGCAACGCCGGGCTTGGCACCCAGCAGGAACAGCCGCCCGCCGGTCTCCTCCAGCCGGGCCAGCAGCCCGGTGGCGAAGTCTATGCCGGGGACCCGCTCCTTCAGGGGGCAGCCCAGCAGCTTGGCGGCGTAGACCACGCCGATGCCGTCGGGCAGGACCAGCCCGGCGGCGTTCAAAATATCTTCATAGGCCTTTTCCTGGCGGGCCAGGTTGACGATCTCGGGGTTGGGGGTCACCACATAGGCAAAGCCTGGCCCCTGGGCCAGCGCGGCCCCCTTCTCTACGGCCTCCTGGAGGGTGATGTTGTCAAAGGACACACCCATGATCTCATTTCGCAAGGTTTCGCATCTCCAATGTGCTCCGCCTGCCCGCTGGGCATAAGGCGGGAGCATAAAAGTATATTCTGTTTTATTTTACCACGAATGCAAGCGTTTGTCTATCCGGCAATTCTGACCTTCCGGATCCCCCTTTTCTCCGGAGAAAAAGGGGGAAAAGAGCGCCGGGGCGCTGCCCCTGGCCCCCGGGGAAGAGTAGTGATATCCTGCCAGGAAAGTTCCTTTCATCCTGCGGTTTTGGTTCTGTTGTCGGCAGGCTGTCCATGGCGCGCCACCGGCTGGCGCGCGGGAACGTGGGTGAAGACCTGCAAAGGAAAAGGGTTCTGCGATCTCAGAAGGCTCCCTTGTGTAAAGGGAGCTGGCAGTGCGCAGCGCTGACTGAGGGATCGACCGGACCTGCGACGCTTCCACCCCCTCCGTCTCACACAGGGGAGGCTCTGGGCTGTGATACCCTCTCCCCTCTCACCCCCCACCGGCCGTGCAATGACCGACAAAAAACCACCCCTCGAGCTTTCGCCCGAGGGGTGGTTTGGTTTGTAAGAGACTTACAATTAGGTTTGAATCAGAGATCCAAAGAATTACATCACGTTCAGCAGGTCGTTGCTGAAAACGATCAGGTCAACATGGTCAGTGCCGCTGAAGGTAGCGAAGACGTTAGCATAGTAGTTGCCAGCGGGAGTCTCGGAAGCCAGGCTCAGAGTGCCGCCGGGGATGCCGGTGTTATCCTCGTTGTCAACGCAGATGATCACAGTATTCTCATCAATTTCATAATTGGTGAAGGTCTTGTCAGCAGCGGAATCGTGCTTAACGACCTGCTTGGAAGTACCAGCGATGGTCTCGTTGATCAGCTCAGCAACGAAGGTGATCTCGTCGGAGCCGTTGTACTTAGCAATAGCACCAGCATTGTTTTCGATGACATAGACCTTATCGATGTCGATTGCGCCGTCATCCTCGGTATACTGGACAACATTGCCCTTTTCGATGCTCTTGTTTGCATCTTCCTTAACGGTCAGAACGGGGATATCCTTCTCGCCGTCGAAGATGGTGAAGGACAGGACCTTGTCGCCATCAGCGTTCTTCACGGTCTCGACGTCGGAAACAACATAGCCATACATGAGGTCGTCGGAGGTCACGTTTGCGACCACGCTTGCCAGAGCGACGGTGGTGTAACCGGTGGAATCGTTCTTGTCAGCGTAAGCGTTGTTCACGGTAACAGAGCCGGTGATTTTAGCCAGCTTAGCGCCGGTGATGACCTTGTAGTCGTTGCCGTCCTTCACGAAGACAACTGCGTCGTCAGCGATGTAGTTGCCGCCGATAGTGGACTTGCCGTCCTTTTTATAGGCGTAAGAACCGCTCACGATGGCGTCGAAGCCGGACTCCTTATCAGCGGTCTGAGTGGTCAGAGCTGCGGTCAGGGTGTACTCGTTGTCGTCGACATCATAGGTGACCAGATCGCCGACATTGTCCTCAGTCCAGCTGTTGTAGTTCTCAGCATCATCATCCAGGTCAACGACCTTCTCGGTGCCGTCGGTGAACAGCAGCTTGACCTGAGCGTTGTTGATGCCGTCAGCAGGCTTGTAGCCGGTGATCAGAGCATAGTCTTCCACCAGAGCGGAATCGCTCTTGTCCAGGTAGAACACGAAGCCATTGTAGACAGCGGCTTCCTTCACGGTGTCGCCAGCTTCAGCAGTGTAGTCGGTGTTGTTGATGGTAGCAGCCTTAACAGCAACCTTGTAAGCGGTGCCGTCAACGGTGAAGGTCTTACCCGCATCCTTGGTTGCAGTAATGTCACCCTTGATGACGGTGTTCAGCTTTTCATAGGTAACGGTGTTGTCAACGGTGTTGACAGCAGCGGTGATGACAACATAGTCGTCCTCAGCAACGCCGTCATACATGTTGACATCGTCGATCTTGTAGGTAGCAGAGGTACCGCCAGCCTTGACGGTGAACTTGCCGCTGTTCAGATAGGTGATCTGGCCAACGGTGTAGGGATAGACAATAGCGCCGTCAGCCTTACCGTCGTCGGTGTTGTCGATCAGAGCGAATGCATAGTGTGCATTTGCATCGGTAGCATATGCGCTGAGCATACCGCAGTTGGTGTTCACGTTGTAAGCCCAGACCTTGGTTGCGTTGACATTGTTGGTCAGGGTGTACTTGGTGCCGTCGATCTTCAGATCCTTGCCATCGATATCGGAGATATCATCCACGATGCCGGTAGCGACGATGGAGCTCTCGGAAGCATACATGCCATAGACGGTCTTGTCGTTGTTGTTCTTGTAGACAACAGCAACTCTCTGGCCGAACAGGTCGGAGTAGTCATCGGAAGTCTTCACGCTGGGCAGGACCAGTGCGTCGCTGGAGATAGCTGCGCCGCCGAAAGCAGCTTCGGTACGGAAGCTATAAGTATACTCGTCCTTGTCATCGTTGTAGGAGATGCCATCCATGTAAGCATACTTGATCAGGGCGTTGTACTTATCCTTCAGCATGGTGATGGTTGCGCCGTTGACCTGCTTATCCTCGACAGTGACCTTGGACACCAGCTGACCGTTCTCGGTAGCCAGGGTGTAGTTGTAAGCGACCTCGTTAGCCTGGAGTGCGTTCCAGACCATCTGAGCAGCGTTGTCACGGGTCAGAGCCACGGTGGGATCCATGGACTCCAGATCCTCGTACAGGCCCTTAGCGGAAGCCTTCACGTTGACGTTGACTTCCCAAGCGTTGCCCAGGAAGTTCTCGTGGTCAGCACGATAGCCCAGAGCGATCAGCAGCATCTTAGCGAACTGAGAGCCGGTGACGGTAGCGTTGGGAGCGAACTTGCCGCCGCCGATGCCAGCCACGATGCCCTCGGACACGCAGTACTCGATGTAGCCCTCAGCCCAGTGACCCTTGATGTCGGTGAAGGTAGCGGTAGCGGAAGTGCCCAGGACGGGCTCCTTGCCGCCGTTCAGAGCCACGCAGATCATCTTGCATGCCTCAGCACGGGTGATGGTGCCTTCGGGCTTGAAGGAGCCATCGGTGTAGCCGTTGATGATGTTCAGTGCTTCGCACATATCAACAGCCTCAGTGTTCACGATCTTGTTCTGATCCTTGAACGCTGCGCCTGCGCCCACGACCATGACGGACAGCATCATAGCCATGCAGAGCACCAGGCTGAGAATCTTCTTAAGATTTCTCATTGGTTTTTTCCTCCTATAAAATATATTGCACAAAGCCCTCTCGAGCGTCATGCCTCGTCTGGAAAGGCCATTGTGTTTCCCGAGGGAAACACAAAAGAAGCGCGCGCTTCTTTTGTCCTTTCTACATCTGGCATTTTACACAGGAACTTCTTCTATGTCAACAAATCCACTCCGTTTGAAACATAACTGTAACATTCTTTAGGGCAGTTTTGTTCCTCTGCCGTCTCTTCCACAACAGCCCAGAGGCTCCCTTGTGTAAAGGGAGCTGGCACGGCGTAAGCCGTGACTGAGGGATTGACCGGACCTGCGACGCTTTCAACCCCTCCGTCTTGCCTCCGGCAAGCCACCTCCCCTTACACAGGGGAGGCTTTGGCGGTAGTACTCCCCTCCAAAGACAGCTTCGCCGTCGCACTGTAAAAGTCCACGATATACTTCCCCAGTACCTTCTGGCGGGAAAACCGAACCGGATGCGAGCGCAAAAAATCATACCATAGATGTCGCTCCTCCCGCGTCATCTCCTTGCGCAGCTGCTTGGCCAATGGCACCAGTCGTTTATTATGTTTTGTCTGCATCGCTCTCCCCTGCCTTTGCAAAAACCCCGCCCTGGTCGGGCGGGGTTTCATACACTCTGTGATTATGCTCTGCTCCACTTTGCGCCGCCGGGCACGTCGGTGATCTCGATGCCCTGGGCCTTCAGCTCGTCGCGGATGCGGTCGGCCTCGGCGAAGTTCTTGGCCTTCTTGGCCTCGTAGCGCTGCATGACCAGCGCGTCCACGGCGGGGTCGCCCTCGCCCAGGATGGTGTAGCCGCCGGCGGCCTTGGCGGCGGCAGCCTTGGCGTTCTCCTGGCGCTTGGTCTCGGCCTTGGCCAGCAGGTCCAGGCTCAGGACCCGGTCGAAGTCGTCCAGGACGGCCAGCTTGGTGGCATCGGTGGGTCTTGGCCTTCAGCACGTCATACACGGCGGTCATGGCCAGGGCGGTGTTCAGGTCGTTGTCCAGCGCGGCGGCGAACTTGGCCTTCAGCTCGGCAGCAGCGGCCTCGTCCACATCGGTGCCGGGCTTCAGGTTGGCGATGCGGCCGATGAGCTTGTTAAACGTGCCCACGGCGTTGTCCAGGTTCTCCCAGGTGAAGACCAGGCCCTTGCGGTAGTGGCTCTGCAGGCAGAACATACGGTAGACCAGGGGATCATAGCCCTTCTCCTCCAGCAGGGAGACGGTCAGGAACTCACCCTTGGACTTAGACATCTTGCCGTCGTTGGTGTTCAGGTGGTGGACATGGAACCACTGAGGGCACCAGGGGTGGCCCAGATAGGCCTCGGACTGGGCGATCTCATTGGTATGGTGGGGGAAGGCGTTGTCGATGCCGCCGCAGTGGAGGTCCAGATACTCGCCGTTGTACTTGAGGGAGATGCCGGAGCACTCGATGTGCCAGCCGGGATAGCCCACGCCCCAGGGGGAATCCCACTTCAGGGCCTGGTCCTCGAACTTGGACTTGGTGAACCACAGCACAAAGTCGTTCTTGTTGCGCTTGTTGG
>CAYNZG010000035.1:0-10197 GCA_964401525.1 uncultured Ruminiclostridium sp. | reverse complement strand
GAACTTTCTCACCTCGAGATGATCGCCGCCATCGTCCATCAGCTCACCCGCGATCTGACCGACGATCAGATCGAGAAAAATCCCGGCTTCGCCGCCTATTTCGTCGATCACACCACCGGGATCTATCCCACCGCCGCCTCGGGCTTCCCCTGGAGCGCCGCCTCCCTCGGGGTCAAGGGCGACCCCATCTGCGACCTGACCGAGGATATGGCCGCCGAGCAAAAGGCCCGGGTGACCTATGACAACATCCTCCGGCTGGCCAAGGATGACCCCGATGTGACAGACGTGATCCGATTCCTTCGGGAGCGGGAGATCGTCCACTTCCAGCGGTTCGGCAGCGCGCTGCAAATGGTCCGGGAGCAGCTGGACCAGAAGAACGTCTACTACACCAACCCCGCCTTCGACCACTGACGAAAAGGGTCCCGAGACCATGGTCTCGGGACCCTTTTTCACCCTTCGTATTTGGGACATTGATACCGCGGCTTTCCCTTGCTCTTGCGGCCATACTCGATGGCCTCCTTGGGACAGCCACAGATGCAAGCCATGCAGTGGGTGCAGTTCCTGCCCCACAGGGGCTGCTTGTCCGACAAGGAGATGTTGTTCAGGGGACAGAGCTTCTCGCACAGGCCGCAGCCGTCGCAGGCCGCCGTGGTCTGAAAGGCCTTCGCCTTCACGCAGAAGGCATAGAAGGCCTGGTCGATGGGGCCGCTCTTCAGCTTGCCGATGAGGCTGCTCTTCCGCCCGGGGAAGGGCTCCTCCCGGCGGATCCACTCCACCGCCTCCTCGATGACCGGACGGGCCGCCTGCACCAGCGCAGCGGCCTCCTCCCGCCCCGGGACCGAGAACATGGCCACGTAATTCTCCGGCATCACCACTTCCCAAACGCCCTGGAAGCGCAGCCCCTTGATCCGGCACAGCTCCGTCAGCAGCTTCTCCGGCTGGCCGATGTCCTGGCCGCAGGTCATGACAAAGTAGACGTTGCGGTTCCCCTCAAAGAGGCCGTTGCGGATGTAGGACTCAAAAAAGCGGGGGATCTGCCAGGCATAGGTGGGACACACGAAGACCCAGGGCTTGTCAGACTGGGCTGCGCCGGACCGCTGGGCCTTGATCTCTGCCCCGGCATCCAGCAGCGTGTCCCCCAGCCGATCCGCCAGCAGCTGGGCAGCATACCGACTGTTGCCGGTCCCGGAAAAATAAACGACCATACTTTTCTCCTCTTTTCACGGATGGTTGATATATTCCATTATATCGCAAGGGTCCGCGCAATACAAGCTCACAGGTCCTCGAACCGCTGCCCGTTATAGTAGATGGGATGGACCCGGTCCCGGTACTCCTCGCTGCACGGGTCATCCAGGAGCTTCTTCGTGACCCAGAACTCCTCCCAGCTGTGCATGGGAAAGGCCGCCCGGATCTCCGCCTGCTGCATGGTCCAGTCAAAGCCCCACCAATAGGCCTCCTCCTGCCGGGGATCCAGCACCAGGAAGGCCACGTCGATGGACTTGCCTTGGAGCTTGGCCACCTCCCGCTTGAAGTCCCGCTCCATGTCCCGGTTCCACTGGGCCGGTTCCCCCTCCCAGTGCCACCATTGCAGGTCGCCTGCGTGATAGAGGGTCATTCCCTCCGCTTCTACCAGGAAGGCCACCCCTGCGTCGGTGGAGTGCAGGGTGGTGACCTGGATGCCGCCCAGGGACAGGGTCTTGCCGCCGCCCAGGCGGAACACATGGTCCTCTTGAATGCCCAAGGCCGCCTTCCGCTTGGCGGACAGGCGGATGCAGCTCCCCAGGACATACCAGGTGTTCTCCATCCCCAGGGAGAAGATCTCCGGGGAATAGTGGTCGCCGTGGTGGTGGCTACTAAACACATAGAGAGGCTTGCTCCGGTCGATTTCCGGCAGGGTGCCCCCATACCAGTCAAACAGCAGGCTGCACGCCTCCAATTCCACAAAAAAACAACTGTGATAGACAAAGGTGATGTTCATGTCCCTGGCTCCTTTTCCGTCTTTCCTCCAGTTTACGGGATGACTGCCCAAAAGTCAATGAACCCCGGCGGTCTCCCCCGCATAGAGTACAGGGAAAGGAGGTCGTTCCCATGCCCTATTCCGGCACCTTAGTCACCCGCATCTTTACCGGCCGGGGCCAGCTCCCCGTTTCCGATGCCTTTGTGGCCGTGGTCCGCCACGCCGCCGCAGGCGACCAGCTCCTCGCCGCCCAGACCAGCGATGCCAGCGGGAACACATCCCCGGTGGTCCTGGATGCCCCGGATCCCACCGACAGCCTGCGCCCCGGCAACCGCACCCCCTTCGCCCTGTGCGACATCTGGGCGGAGCACCCGGGCTTCCAGCTGATGGTGGTCCAGGATGTGCAGATCTTCCCGGACGTGGTCAGCATCCAGGAGCTGCCCCTGCTCCCGCTGCTCCCCGGCAGCGACCAGACTGATGTGGTGGTCATCCCGCCGCAACCCCTGTAAGGGAGGTCCGCCATGCCCATGACGGTCACCCCCTACATCCCCACATACATCACGGTCCACCTGGGGACCCCGGACAGCAGCGCGGAGAATGTCACCGTCCTCTTCCGGGACTACATCAAAAACGTCGCCTCCAGCGAGATCTACCCCACCTGGGGCAACGCCGCCCTGCGGGCCAACATCCTGGCCCAGGTCTCCTTTGCCCTGAACCGGGTGTACACGGAGTTTTACCCCAGCCGGGGCTATGCCTTCAACATCACCGCCACCACCGCCTATGACCAGCGGTTCATCAAGGACCGGACCATCTTCGACCGGATCAGTCAGCTGGTGGATGAGCTGTTCGACGATTACATCCGGCGGAGGGGCTTTGTGGAGCCCCTGTCCGCCCAGTTCTGCAACGGCACCACCACCCAGTGCGACGGGCTGTCCCAATGGGGCAGCGAGGCCCTGGCCCAGGCGGGGCGGAACTCCGTGGAGATCCTCCGCACCTACTACGGCAACGATATCGAGCTGGTGGTCGATGCCCCCATCCAGGACATCACCGCCTCCTACCCCGGCACGGCCATGCGGCGGGGAGAGCGCAGCCCCTCCATCCGTATCGCCCAGTTCATGCTCAACCGCATCGCCCAGGCCTACCCCGCCATTCCCAGGATCCCCTTCACCGACGGCTTTTTTGGCCCGCAGACGGAGGCCGCCGTCCGCAAGTTCCAGAGCATCTTCGACCTGACCCAGGACGGCATCATCGGCAAGGGGACCTGGTACACCATGGTCCGGCTCTACGTCGGCATCCTTCGCCTGGCCGAGCTGACCAGCCAGGGGCAGTCCTTAGGGAGCCTGAACTTTGACGAGGCGGACTTCCTCTCCTACGGTCAGCAGAGCCAGCGGGTGGCTTTGCTGCAATATCTCCTGTCCGTCCTGGCCCAGTTCTATCCCTCCATCCCCTTCGTGACCATCGACGGGATCTATGGACCGGCCACCCGTCAGGCCGTCCTGGCCCTGCAGCGGGAGGCCGGGCTGCCCCAGACCGGCTCTGTGAGTGCGGAGACCTGGCAGGCTCTGACCGACCGGTTCCTGACCATTGACCGGACGGTGCTGTCCCAGAGAGACCTCACCCCCTTCCGCAGCGTCCTCTCCGGGGAGTTGACCCCCGAGGAGATCCAGGATTCTCTGACGGTCCAACCTGACCAGTTCCCCGGCTACCCGCTGGCCTATGGCCAGCGCGACTAAGAAAGGAGACCCGCCTATGGAGCCCAATACTGCCTCCGGCACCCCGGTGCGCCGGGTCCAGGAGCTGCTGCGCACTCTGTCCTATGCCGACCGCGCCATCCCCTTTCTTGTCCCGGACGGGATCTTCGGGGAGCCCACCCTGGAAGGGGTGATGGTCTTTCAGCGGCGCATGGGCCTGCCCGTCACCGGGTCCGTGGACCAGGCCACCTGGGAGGCTCTGCTGGCGGAGGCCCTGCGGGTGGACCACGCCCTGGCCCCGCCCCCTCCGGCGCGGCTCTACCATCCCCGGCTGGCCGACCTGCCGCCGGACCAGGCCTCTCCCCTGCTCTATCCCATCCAGGGGATGCTCCTGGCCCTGGCCGAGGTGTTCGACCCCCTCCAAGGGGTCTCCCCCTCCGGGATCCTGGACCGGGAGACCCGGGAGAACCTCCGCTGGCTGCAAAACCGCTGCCAGCAGCCGGAGACCGGCCAACTGGACCGCCAGACCTGGGAGCTGCTGGCCCGGCTCTACACGACCTTCATAGTCAGGCCACCCAGGCACTGAAAACTCCCCTCCCTTATAGTTCTCCCCCCCACGTTCCCGCGCGCCGAGCCGGTGGCGCGCCATGGACAGTCTGCCGACACAGAGCCGCAGGCACGATGGACGGATGGATCCTACAGCCCCCGCATGATATCACCCACTTCCCCGGCGCTCTTTTTGACAGGAAAAAGCACCGCCCGGACGCGTTCGTCCGGGCGGCGCTCTGTCTGCGATCAGTGGACCACCACAGTGGTGCCGTTGGGGATATTGTTGTACATGAACCAGATGTCATCGTTATACATCCGCAGGCAGCCGTGGCTGACGGGATAGCCGATGCTGGCATCGTAGTAGCGGTCGGAGTTCATGGGCCAGTATTCCAGACGGGAGTGGAAGGCATAGCCCGAGGAACCGTAGAAGCGCACGATAGGCCCGCAGTAGTAGGAGCCATAGTTCCAGGCGCTCTGCTTATAGGAGGTGGTGAACACGCCCTTGATGGTGGGGGTGGAGTTTTTGCCGGAGCCGCACAGGCACTCCCGGATGAGCTTCCAGTTGCCCTGAGAGCCCTCAAAGATGTTCACCCGCTGGTAGGTCAGGTTGACCCAGACCAGATACTTGGTCTGGCTGGAGTAGTCCTTCAGGTTGACCCAGGCGGTCTTGATCTCCGGGTTATAGTCGTGGGTCTTGGCCCAGGCCAGGGTATAGTTCCCGGCATAGGTGCTGGTGACGGTGCGCAGGACCTCCTCCTCGCTGATGTTGTGGTAGTAGAGGTAGCCGTAGTTCTTCAGCTGGATGGTCTTGGTGGCCGTCACCTGCTGGGCCCGGCCGTCCTCGGTGGTGTAGGACAGGACGAACTTGACCTGAGAGGTGAGTTTCATGTTCTCCGTGTAGGTGTACTTATGGCTCAGCTTGGGGACATCCTGCCCCAGGACGATGGTCTGGTCAGAGACCTTCTTGCCGTCCACATACCAGGTCCCCGTGCAGACCTTCCCGGCCTCGGGATACTTCAGGTCAGCGGTGACGTTCAGGGTCGCCCCGGCTTCCAGGGTGTCGGGTGCCTTCAGGGTGGCCGTCGCCCTGGCGATGCCGTTGTCCGGGAAGTTGTCCAGCTTCACCTGGGTGCTGCCCCGGACCTCCTGCTTGCGTCCGTCCTCGGTGGTGTAGGTCAGCACCAGCTCCACGGTGCTGGTTTCGGGCATCCCGTAGTAGTAGTCATAGCGATAGGTCAGATAGGGGCTGCTCTTGCCCAGGGTCACGTTGCCGGAGGACACATCCTTCCCGTCCACCAGCCAAACGCCCCGGCAGACCTTCCCCACCTCGGGGGTGTCCACCACAGCGGTGACCTGCAGGGGTGCCCCCGCAGCCAGCCGCTCCGGCCCGGTGAGGGTCACGGCCGCATCGGCCAGACCCAGGTCGGCATAGTTTTCCAGGGCCACCGCTGCCGCTGCGCGGACCTCGTGGGTGTCGCCGTCGTTGTCCGCATAGGACAGCACCAGCTCCACCTGGCCGTTCAGGTCCATGGTGTGGCTGTAGGTAGGCTTCAGGGAAGCGGCGGGGGTATCCTGCCCCAGCAGGATGGTCTGCTTGCTCATGGCCTCGCCGTTGAGATACCAGGTGGCTGTGCACAGCTTGCCCGCCTGCTCCTGAGGAACGGTCAGGTCCGTCGTGGCCTTCAGGGTCTGCCCGGCGGGCAGACGACCGGGGACCCGCAGGGAAGCTTCCACGCCGGAGAGGTCATAGTCCTTCCACTGGGTCAGGCTCCCCTTGCTGACATTCAACTGATAATACTTGGTGTTCAGGGTCACCGCCGCCACCCGGCCATTGCCGGACACGGTGTTGTCCCGCCCGGCCAGCAGCAGGGACTCCGCCCGGCTGTTCAGCTTGAGGGTGTTGCCCTCGCCCCGGATGACGATCTCCCCCACGGTGCAGCCGCTCTTGACGGTGACGGTGTTCCCGCTGCCGGAGATGGCAAGAGACTTCACCGAGCTGCCGACAGTGACCGTCCGGTCGCTGCCGGTGATCTCCACCCGGTCCAGGGGCCCGCTGACGCTGACGCTCCCGGTGCCATCCCCTACGGTGAGGGTCCCCACCGGGCAGGTCTTGGGCAGGTTCAGGGTCACATCGCCGCTCCCGGCGGCCAGGACCAACTTCTCCACGGACCCGGTCCCCTGGATGCGCAGGCTATCCAGTCGGTCCGAGCGGACCGTCACCTGCTGGGCCGTCACGTCCGTCAGGCTGATCCGGGAAGCGGTCTGGTCAAACCACAGGTCCCCTGCCGTCCGGCCGGACAGGTCCGCGTCGCCGGAGAGGACTGCCCCTGTGGTCAGGCTGTCCCGATAGGCCTCGGCAGAGGTATAGGTCCCCGCCAGCCGATAGAGCAGGGTGGCGAACTCTGCCCGGGTCAGGGATCGGTCCGCCTGCAGCTTGCCCTCGCTGCCGTTGACGACACCGGCCTCCACCAGAGAGGCCGCGGCCTGCCGGGTCTCCCCGGTGAGATACGGCCCATCGGCATAGTCATTCAGCACTGTAACGTCCGGGTCCGCCGTGGTCATCTGAAAGGCTCGGCCAAAGAGCCGGAACGCATCCCCGCGGGAGAGGGGGCGGTTCAGGTCCGCGCCGTAGCTCTCGTCCAGCAGCCCGGCATAAACGCCCTTGGCGGCCTCCGCCTGGTACCAGGCCCCGGCGGGGATGGTGAAACCGGAGGTGTCACCCTGGCCGGTCACATGGAGCACCCGGCAGAGGACCGTGACGGCTTCCGCCGTGGTCACGCTGTTGTTGGGGGCCATGGTGGTGGTGTCATACCCCTTCAAAATGCCGTCGTTGTAGGCCTTTTCCAGGGTCGCCGCTGCCCAGTGGCCCTTCACATCCTGAAAATCCGGAAAGGCGGCATTGGCCGTCACGGTGAATCCCGCCGCCAGCGTCACGCCCAGCACCAGGGGCACGGCTTTCTGCAAAAATCTCTTCATCTCTTGTTCCCTCCCAGCCCGCGCCGACTCCCCCGGGAAGGGGCGGCGATGCGGCCGATATTCCTGTGCCCTCAGTGTAGCGGATTTGCCATAGGATTGCAAGGTATTCGGGAACATTTCCCCTGTTTCTCTTTACGGCTGCCGCTCCTCTAACTGGAAGAAGGCCTTGATGAGGCTCCGGTCCCCGGCCTTGATCTGGAGATCCACGGCGTCCCCCTCTCGCTGCTGGTAGACGGACAGTTCCTCCCCTTCCCGGCTCTCGGCGGCATAGTGGATGTCGAAGGACCGGATGAAATACCGGTCCCAGAAGGCCGAGGGGAAGGCATCCAGAAGCAGCCGCACATAGGCCACGTTGTTCATGTGGCCGTTCATGTCCGTGTCAGTGCTGCGGACCAGGTGGCGGTAGCCGAGGCAGCCCTCGTCCAGGTCCACCTTTTTCCGGCAGAAGGGCTCGTCCAGGATGGGCGGCTCCACCGGCAGGTCCAGGGGGAAGGGCGTGGTGTTCACCCGGCGCAGGCTGTGGTCGGTCACATCCACCGCGCACAGCTCCTGGCGGCAGCGGACCAGGGGTATCCCGTCCAAGCTCTCCACCACCACGTTCAGGTGGATGCTCACGGCGGAGAGCTTCACCGGCAGGACCCGCACCCGCACGGTCTCGCCCCAGAGGGGGAGCCGCTCGTAGCGGATCTTGGAGCGGGCGATGGCCCACACCGCCCCGTGACTCTTGCTCATGCGGATGGCATCGCAGCCATACTGGGCAAAAAATTCCGTAAAGGCATCCTGACAAAGCTGGGATGCGTGGGAAATATCCATTTCACACCGGCGGTCGGTAAAGGCCGCCGACACCTTCTGCTCCATCGAATAGGTATTGTTCATTGGTATCCTTCCTTTCCGGGGATCAGCTTGCAAACCCACGCTGCGTGGGTTATACTATCATTAAGCATATCACTTTACTATGATAACGCAGATGAAAACAGGAAGCAAGGGGTTTTATGGCCGTGAACTACACCTACATCCTCCGCTGTGCCGACGGCACCTATTACACCGGCTGGACCAACGACCTGGACAAGCGTCTGGCCGCCCACAACGCCGGGAGCGCCGCCAAATACACCCGTCCCCGGCGGCCGGTGGAGCTGGTCTACCACGAGTGCTTCGCCACCAAGGAGGAGGCCATGCGCCGGGAGTGGCGCATCAAGCAGCTCACCCGGCCCCAGAAGGAAGCCCTCATCCAGACGCAGAAAACTGCCGCGAGAGACGCGCCGTAACGCGCCCTCGCGGCAGTTTTTTCTCCGTCAGAGAAACCAGGAGTCCAGGGAGCCGTCCGAATCCTTCCGGTGATAATAGGCATGGGCCAGAAGATAGCCCGTGATCACCAAAAGGGACGACTCGTTAAAGTGCCCAAAGAAGCCGACCTGCAAGTGGCAGAGCAGCCAGCAGACCCCCACCAGGACCGCAAGGCCCACCTGGATGCGCCGGGCCTTCTCCGGCGAGCAGGCGGCCTGGCCCTGCTGGTGCCGGGTCCAGTAGTGGTCCCAGGCAAAGAACAGAAGCAAAATATCGCTGCCCAGCAACGCTTTCGGTATCGTCGGCAAAACGTTTTCCGCCACCGCCAACACCAGCATCAGCGCCAGAAACACCAGATGCGCCCGGAACCACCCTCGTTGGAGGAGCTTCCAGGAGATGAGGCAGAGCAGGACCGTGAACACAACAAAAACGACCGGCCCGATCAGGGTCCAATAGTCAGGTTCGTACCACGGATAAAATCGAGAATAGTTCCCCACGGAAACCCCTCCTTACTCACAATGTGCAAAGGCAAGAAACTCAGGTCGCACACCGATCTTCATACTCAACCTTTCTATTCACTATAGACTCTCCGTCAAGGGACAAGGCGAGGTGTACGAAAAGTCTGTTGGTCTTCTGGTGCCGCTCCTCCTTTCCTTCGCCTTCACCAAGAATAACGAAAAAAAGCGTCCTGACCTGACAGGATTTTCGGATTTTTTGAAAAATTTATTTTTTATTTTAGTCATCCAAATCGAACAGGTTTTTGAGCCCGACCCATACCGTCGTGAACATAGCAGCAATACGCCAGCCTCTCTTTCCGCGCTGCTTCCGTTCTTCCTTTTTGCTGGTCGTTCGGATGAGCTTCTCCATTTTTTGCTCAAATTGCGGCGAGAACTGGTGCAGCTCCGCTCCCTGGGCCCGGAGCTCCTCCTCGGTGAGCAGCGCCTCCTCCCGGTGGTCCTGAAGGGCGCGGCGCAGCATGGCCTCGAACATTTCATCCTGTAACTTCTGTGTCATGGTGCGCTCCCCTCCGTTTCCTTGGCCAGCAGTTCAGCCAGCTTTTTTCTTCCCCGGGACAGCCGGGCGTCCACCGTGTTCTCCTTGACGCTCAGCAGCTCTGCGATTTCCGCCGTGGTATGCTCAAAGAGATAGTAGAGCTTCATGGTGTCCCGATACGTAGTCGGCAGGGCGCAGATGGCTTGGACCACCCGGTCATAGCTCTCCTTGCCGGTGACCACCTCGTCGGGAGTATCAAACCCCATCATGTCCGGCAGTTCTTCCAGAAAGTCCATCGCCCCCTCCTGCTGCTGGCGCTGCCGGTAAATGTCCACCGCGCTGTTCCGGGTAATAATAACGATATAATCCTTCCGTTCCTGCTGGTCCATCGCAGCGATCTTGGGCATATGGGTGGCGATTTTGACAAACGATTCCGAGACCGCGTCCTCAGCCAAATGGTGGTCCCGCAGGACCGCCACCGCCACGCCAAACATCGCCTGCCGGTAGCCCCAATAAAGCTCCTCAAACAGGGTACGTTGCTTTGGCTCCTCAATGAGGGTCATGTACACTAACATACCTTCGTGCATCCTTCCTTTCTATACTCGGACATAGTATAGCATAGATACAGGGACAAGAAAAGACCGCGGGGAGCGCATGAGCGCGCTCCTCGCGGTCGTTATGATTCTTGGGTGTGTTTGGTTTCCGTTGTAGCGGCATTTACCAAAAGCCTTCTAACAGCGTCGATAT
>CAYNZG010000034.1:0-10292 GCA_964401525.1 uncultured Ruminiclostridium sp. | reverse complement strand
TTGCCGAAGAAGATGATCTTGGCATCCTCGCCGCCCAGCTCGATGACAGCGTCCGTGCCGGGGATGAAGGCACGGACGGCGGCGGCGGTGGCGTAGACTTCCTGGACGAAGTCCAGGCCGCTGGCCTTGGCCAGGCCCAGACCGGCGGAGCCGGTAATGAGCAGGCGGACCTGCTGCCCGGCCAGCATGGAGCGCAGCCCGCGGAGGGTCTCGCAGGTCCGCTCCCGGGCCTTGGAGTAGTGCCGCTCGTAGGAGCGGAAGAGCAATTTATTGTTTGCATCCAGCACCACGACCTTGACGGTCGTGGAGCCGATATCGATGCCGATTCGCAATGTCATAGTTTCACCTCTAAAAAGGTCAGTCTTTCTATTTTAATAGGTTACATCAAAAGATACGACTCTCATTATAACCGAGAGCCTGTCGAAAGACAACAGAAAAGTTGCGGCAGAAAAGGAAATTCCCTCTGACAGAAAGGAGAAATTGTGAAAAATTTTGGCATTTTATTTGGAGCCTCCCGGCATGGCCCCATTTTCTTTCAGGTCTGAGGGTCCAGATGCAGGCAGCCGTCGGCCTCCTCCAGCTTCAGTCGGCCGCCGGGGGAGAGGGCCTCCCGGAGGAGCAGCTCGGCGGCTGGGTCCTCCACCTGGGTGCGGATGAGCCGCCGCAGGGGACGGGCTCCGTACCGGGGATCGGCACCCCTTTGGGCCAGCCAGGCCACGGCCTCCTCGGAGGCGTGAAAGCCGATCCCGGTCTCGGCCAGCCGCTGGGAGAATTCACCCAACAGCTTCCGGGCGATGGCGATCATCTCCGCTTGTCCCAGGGGATGGAAGATCAGGACCTCGTCCAGACGGTTGAGGAACTCCGGACGGAAGACCTGGCGCAGCTCCCGCTGAAGTGCTGCATCCTCCCGGGCCTGGGCATCGCTGCCGACGAAGCCTGGGGCGGTCCCGCCAGAGAGCCGTTCCCCGCCCACGTTGGAGGTCATGACTAAGACGGTGTTGCGGAAGTCGGCACGTCGGCCCTGGGCATCGGTGAGGATGCCGTCCTCCATCACCTGCAGCAGCAGGCTCCACACATCCGGGTGGGCCTTTTCCAACTCGTCGAACAGCAGGACCGAGTAGGGGTGGCGGCGGACGGCTTCCGTGAGCTGCCCGCCCTCCTCGTGGCCCACATAGCCCGGCGGCGAGCCGGTCAGGCGGCTGACGGTGTGCTTTTCGGAAAACTCGGTCATGTCGAACCGGAGCAGGGCCTCTTCCTTGCCGAACAGCTCCTGAGCCAGGGCTTTGCACAGCTCGGTCTTGCCCACGCCGGTGGGCCCCAGGAACAGAAAGGAGCCGGTGGGTCGGCCCCGCTCCTTCAGGCCCGTCCGGCTGCGGCGGATGGCCCGGGCTACGGCAGCCACGGCTTTCTCCTGGCCGGTGACCCGGCGGCGGAGCCGGTCCTCCAAGCTCAGCAGTTGGGCCCGCTCACTCTGGGTCAGGTGGGTCACCGGGATCCCCGTCCACTGGGAGACCACCTGGGCGACCTCCCCGGCAGAGACCACTGGGTCCGAAAGGCCCGCCTGCCAGCGGCCGGTCTCCTCCTCCAGCTGGCGGCGGAAGCTGGCCTCGGCATCCCGATACAGGGCGGCCTTTTCATAATCCTGCCCGGCGATGGCTTCGCTGCGCTCCTGGGCGGCCCGGTGGAGCCGCTCCTCCAGGCGGCGCAGGCCCTCCGGCGGGTCTAAGGCCTGGAGTCTGGCCCGGGAGGCGGCCTCATCTAACAGGTCGATGGCCTTGTCCGGCAGCCGCCGGTCGGGGAGATAGCGCACGGAAAGGGAGACCGCCGCCTCCATGGCATCGGGGGCGAAGGTCAGCCCATGGTGGAGGCTGTACCGGGGGGAGAGGGAACGCAGAATGGACAAGGCCTGGGCCTCGGTGGGCTCCTCCACCCGCACCGGCTGAAAGCGGCGCTCCAGGGCGGCATCCTTTTCGATGACCCGGCGGAACTCCCCGGTGGTGGTGGCCCCGATGAGCTGCAATTCGCCCCGGGCTAACGCGGGCTTGATGAGGTTGGCAGCGTCGATGGCCCCCTCCGCGCTGCCAGCGCCGATGACGGTGTGCAGCTCATCTAAGAAGAGGATGATGTTCCCGGCCCGGTGGACCTCGCTGAGGATGTTCTTCATCCGCTCCTCGAACTCGCCCCGGTATTTGGTCCCGGCAACCAGGGAGGGGAGGTCCAGGGCCAGCAGACGCTTGCGGCGGAGCTGCTCCGGCACCTGGCCCAGGGCCATCCGCTGGGCCAGCCCCTCGGCCACGGCAGTCTTGCCCACGCCGGGGTCGCCCAAGAGGAGGGGATTGTTCTTGCTGCGGCGGATGAGGATCTGGATGACCCGGCGCAGCTCCTCCTCCCGGTCGGTGACCGGGTCGTAGCCGCCCCGGCTGGCCTGCTGGACCATGTCCCGGGTGTGCTGGTCCAGCAGACGGGTGGGCACGGCGGAGGGGGGAGGCGTGTACTCCATGCTCCCGCGGGACCGGGAAGGGAAGGCTCCGCCGGAGCCGGCCATGGAGACGGCCAGCTGGCGGGAGAGCCGCCCGGGGGACAGCCCCACCTCTGCCAGGAGCTGTGCCCCGGAGCCACCGCCCTGCTGCAGCAGGGCCAGCAGCAGGTGTCGGCTGCTGACCTTGCCGCAGTGCAGGCGCTGGGACTCGCGCACCGCCTGCTCCACGATAGCCTCCAGGCTGGGGGTCAGCGACCGGCGCAGGGGTAGGGGCGCGCCAGTGCCCCGTCCGGCGGTGACCCGGTCCAAGACCGCCTGACGGGTGAGGCCCTGGGCCAGCAGAAGTCGGGCGGCGGCGCTTTTGGCGGGCTGGAGCAGCCCTAAGAGCAGGTGCTCACTGCCCACATAATCGTGGCCCAATTGCTGGGCCGCAGCCCCGGCCGCGGCCAGACTGGCCCGGGCGTTGGGGGTGAAGGTCACGGTTTTGATGCAGATCCCTCCTTGTTGACGGCGGCCCCCTGGGCGGGGGCGGAAATGACGGAACGGGTGCGATTTTCGTGGCTCCGGCTGTGGGGCGCGCCCTCCAAAGCGGGGGTGACGCTGGCCCAAAACGGCGCCTTCCATGACAAGTTTTCCATAAGGTAGCCTCTGCTAACTGAAGAAATTGGGTAAATCCTATAAAAATCTTACCCGAATACTATGAAAATAACCAAAAAATTTCTATGAAATTTGAATTGCATTTTTTGAAAGATGTGGTACAATTATAGCCGCCAAGAAAAATTATATTGGAGGTACGTACCCATGGCATATGTTATCAACCCCGAGCTGTGCACCTTCTGCAAGAAGTGCATGGAAGAATGTCCCACCGGCGCTATCACCGAGGGCAACGTCAACGGTAAGGACGTCTGCGTTGTCGGTTCCGAGTGCATCGACTGCGGCGGCTGCGAGGACGCTTGCGAGACCGATCCCAAGGCTCTGGGCTTCGCTGACTAATTTTAGTCTTCTATGTATGATAAACGCACACACCGTGATATCCGGTGTGTGCGTTTTTCCTTTTTCATTGAGTTTTTTTGTCTCCTGTGGTATAATTCATAAAATGTACCCATTTACTAATTCAGAGCGGGAAAATGCCTTCTGTTTTCCCTGCGTTTTACCTCGAAAGGAGGCTTTTCTTTCATGAAAATCGTTGTGTTGGCCGGTGGCCTCAGCCCGGAGCGAAACGTATCCCTCTCCTCCGGCACCATGATCGCAGAGGCTCTGCGGTCCCTGGGCCACCAGGCCGCTTTGGTGGATATGTACTTCGGCCTGGAGGACTATGACGGCCCTCTGGAAGCCTATTTTGACCGCCCCATCTCCCAGGCCGGGAAGAAGGTGGACCCCACCGCCCCGGACCTGGAGGCCATCGCGGCCAGCCGCCGGTGGCAGAGCAAGAGTCTCTTCGGCCAGGGCGTGCTGGACCTGTGCCAGCTGGCCGACGTGGTCTTCCTGGGCCTCCACGGTGCCTGCGGCGAGGATGGCCGGGTCCAGGCCGCCTTTGACCTGCTGGGCATCCCCTATACCGGCGCGGGCTACCTCAGCTCGGCCATCGCCATGGACAAGGACCTGACCAAGCGGCTCATCGCCGGGACCGGGGTGGCTACCCCCACCTGGAGCCGGGTGAACTACACCGAAAAGGATGTGGACCACCTCACCAGCGTGACTCCCATTCCCTGCGTCATCAAGCCCGTAGCCAGCGGCTCCTCCATCGGCGTCTCCATCGCCCACACCAAGAAGGAGCTCCACGCAGCCCTGCTGGAGGGTCTCCACTTCGGTGGTCAGTGCGTGCTGGAGCAGTACGTTTCCGGCCGGGAGATCCAGGTGGGCATCCTGGGCGACACCGCTCTGCCCTCCATTGAGATCATCCCCAAGACCGGCTTCTATGACTATGCCAACAAGTATCAGCCCGGTGCGGCGGAGGAGATCTGCCCGGCTCCCGTCTCTCCGGAGTGGGAGAAGAAGCTGGGTCAGGATGCCCTGGCGGTCTACCACGCCCTGGGGCTCAGCGTCTATGCCCGGGCCGATTTTATCGTGGATGAGGCCGGGACCCCTTGGTTCCTGGAGATCAACACCCTGCCGGGTATGACCCCCACCAGCCTGGTGCCGCAGGAGGCCGCCGTGGTGGGCATCGACTATCCTGCCCTGTGTCAGCGGATCATCGACGAGTCCCTTCGGGCCAGAGAAGGATAACATCACAATTCCGTAAGGAGAACGACTATGGAACCCATGCGTGTTCGAGAACTGCTCGCCGCCACCGGCGGAAAGCTGATAGGAGACCAGGTGGACCTGGACGCGGCGGTCACCGCCGTGGAGACCGACAGCCGCGCTGTGCGCGACGGGGCCTTGTTCGTGGCCCTGCGGGGGGAGCAGACCGACGGTCACCGCTACATCCCCAACGCCCTGGCCGCCGGTGGGGCGGGGTGCCTCACCGAGGAGGAGCCCCAGAGCCTGATCCCCGGTAAGTTTTACATCCAGGTGCCCAACACCCTGGAGGCCATCGGCCGGGTGGCCAAGGCCTATAAAGAGAAATTCCCCATCCCCGTCATCGGGGTCACCGGCAGCGTGGGAAAGACCACCACCAAGGATATGATCGCCTCGGTGCTGGGGGTCAAGTACCAGGTGCTCAAGACCGAGGGGAACTATAACAACGAGCTGGGTCTGCCCCTGACCCTCTTCCGGCTGCGGCCGGAGCACCAGGTCTGCGTGCTGGAAATGGGCATGAGCGCCTTGGGGGAGATCGATTACCTGACCGGTATCGTCACGCCGGACGTGGGCGTGGTCACCAACGTGGGCGACGCGCACATTGAGAACTTAGGCAGCCGGGAGAACATCCTGAAGGCCAAGATGGAGATCTTCGGCCGGATGAAGGCCGACGGCTTAGGGGTCCTCTGCGGCGACGACGCCATGCTGCGCACCGTGGAGGGAACGCTCCCCGTGCCGGTGGTCTACTGCGGCAAGGAGGGGCAGCCGCCCTACGCCGCCAGCGGCCTGCAGCAGCTGGGAGCCTGGGGGATGCAGTGCACGGTCCACACCCCCAAGACCACCTTCGACGTGACCATCCCCGCTCTGGGCAGCCACATGATCTATCCCGTCCTGATGGCCTGTGCCATCGGCGAGCGGTTCGGCCTCACCGATGCGGAGATGAAGCAGGGCATCGAGGCATTTGTCCCAACCAAGATGCGCATGAACGTGGTGCACCAGGGGGAGGTCACCATCCTGGATGATGCCTATAACGCCAACCCTCAGTCCATGCGGGCGGGGCTGGAGGTCCTGGCCCAGAGCGGCGGCGAGAGCCGGGTGGCTGTGCTGGGCGATATGTTTGAGCTGGGGGCCCTTGGTCCGGAGCTCCACCGGGGCGTGGGCGAGTTCGCCGGGTCCCTGGAGAACATCGACGCGGTCCTGGCCGTGGGCGAGCTGGCCTGGCATCTCTATGATGCGGCCTGCCAGTCCAACATCCCCGATGTGATCTACGCCAGGGACAAGGAGGAGGCCAAGGCCTTCCTGCCCGGCCTGGTGAAGCCCGGGTCGGTGATCCTGCTGAAGGCATCCCGCGGCATGGCCTTTGAGGAACTGGTGGCCTGCGTCAAGGACCTGGCCGCCCAATAACATAATAAAAAAGGAACGGACCCCGCGGGGTCCGTTCCGAAAGCTGCATGACAGCGCGTTATGCATTGCTCAGATCGCTGAAATCCACGATCGTCTTCTTGGGTGCGTACTTGACGGCCTCCTCCAGGGTCTCCTCGTAGGGGGCGCAGACGATGCCGCGGTCGGTGATGTAACCGGTGATGAGGAAGGCGGGGATCACGTCGTAGGCGGGGGTCCAGCCCTGGGCCTGTCCGCAGGCCAGCCCATCGGTGACCGACTTGGGATCGCCCTCGTCCATGCCGTGACCGGTGCCGGTCTCCATGGTCAGGTCGATGTCGTCGGCGTTGAGGACGGCATAGAAGGGGATGGAGTGGAAGTAGCAGGAGATGGCCAGCTCATAGGTGCCGACGGGGGCCTTCAGGTCGCCGTTCTTGGCGGCCAGGATGCCGTCGGTGAGGACCAGATGAGCGCCCTGACGGGCCAGGAAGGTGGCGGCAGCGTGGTCGGGGATCACGGTGCAGGGGATGTTTTCCTTGCTCAGCTCCTGGGCCAGCAGGGTCCCGGCGGTGAGAGAGGGACGGCCCTCGCAGAGGGTGACCTGCTCCACCACGCCCCGCTTCATGCCGCGGCGGGCGATGCCCAGAGCACCGCAGGGAGAGGCAGAGTGGAACACGCCCCGGTCGGTGCGCAGGAGCACCCGGGTGCCCTCGCCCATGAGGTCGGTGCCGTTGCGGCAGATGTTCCGGTCGGCGACCACCAGACCACGGTCAAAGGTGACGGCGGTGGCCAGAAGGGCGGTGAGGCGGTCGGCGTTCTTGGTGTAGGCCTCGGGGGGATTCTCCATGGCGTGCATGGCTGCAGCCATGTCCCGGGAGTGGTTCCGGCTGGCCAGGAGCAGGTCTCTGGCCTCGGCCAGCTTTTCGTCAAAGGCGGGGGTCTGCACCAGGGCCTGGTGCTCGATGGCGGCCAGACTGTAGCCGTAAACGCCGGCCACGGCGGCGACCTTTTCTTCGATCACAGCGCCGGAGGAGAGGACCTCCGCCACGGTCTTGACATCCGTGCAGGTGATCCAGGACTCTTCCTGGGGATACTTGGACTGGTCCAGAAGGGACAGGACCTGGCCCTGCCATTGCAATGCTATCATAAGGGTTAGCCTCCTGATCTATTGTTTTTCTGTTTTTCACAGTGGTTCACGCGGAATCATGCAGCTATCATACCATACTTCGCGGGTCAATGCCACTCCCAAACCGGGAAAAGTTTGGCCCGCCCACAGAGGAAGTCATTCATGATCGATATTGCGGTACGAGACTTAGTAAAAGAATATGAGGTGGGCGCGCCGGTGCTGAACGGCCTGTCCTTTCAGGTGGACACCGGCGAGCGGGTGGGCATCCTGGGCCGGAACGGCGCAGGCAAGACCACCCTCTTCCGGATCCTCACCGGGCAGGAGGAGGCCGACAGCGGCGAGGTCATCCTGGCCCCGGGCAAGCGGATGGGCCTCATCTCCCAGATCCCGGTCTATCCCCCGGAGTTCACGGTGGAGGATGTCCTCCACACGGCCTTCGGTCATCTGCGGGCCATGGAGGAGGAGATGCGCAACCTCTCCGACATCCTGGCCAGCGGAGACAAGGAGCTGCTGGCCCGATACGACCGGCTCCAGGTGGCCTTTGAGACCGAGGGCGGCTATGAGATTGAGACGCGGCTGGAAAAGGTCTGCTCCGGTCTGGGTATCGAGAAGGCCTTCCGGGCCAAGCTTTTCGCGGACCTGTCCGGCGGCGAGAAGACCCGCATCAACCTGGCCCGGCTCATCCTGGTGGACACCGAGATCCTCCTGCTGGACGAACCTACCAACCACCTGGACCTGAACGCCACGGTCTGGCTGGAGGAATACATCAAGACCTATAAGGGCACCGTGCTGGTCATCTCCCATGACCGGTATTTCCTGGACAAGACGGTGGCCCGGGTGGTGGAGCTGAAGGACGGCAAGGCGGAGTTCTACTCCGGCAACTACTCCTTCTACGCGGTGGAAAAGGAAAAACGCTTCCTGGAGCAGCTCCGCCAGTATCAAAAGGAGCAGGCAGAGCTGAAGCGTCTGTCCGACACGGTGCGGATGATGCACGAGCACAACACCGAGCACCTGAACAAGCGGGCCTTCTCTATTGAAAAGCGCATGGCCCGGATGAACGGCACTGCCCGGCCCACCGCCCGGAAGAAGATGCACGCCAAGTTCGGTCAGGCGGAGTTCCACGCCGACGACTTGCTGGAGATCAAGGGGCTGGACAAGTCCTTTGGCCACCAAAAGCTCTTTGACGATGTGACCCTTCGGATCGAAGACGGAGACCGGATCGCCCTCATCGGCGACAACGGCACCGGAAAATCCACCTTATTAAAGATCATCCTGGGGGAGGAACTCCAGGACGGAGGCACGGTGAAGCAGGGCGTCACCGTGAAGACCGGCTACCTGCCCCAGCAGGTGAAGTTCGAGGACCCCAGCCGGACCCTCTTTGAGACCATGATCTACGAGGCCAACTGCACGCCCCAGCAGGCCCGGGACCGCCTGGGCGGGTTCCTCTTCAAGGGAGAGGACGTGTTCAAGCAGGTCTCCGTGCTCTCCGGCGGCGAGCAGAGCCGCTTGCGGCTGTGCATGCTCATGGATGAGAAGGTCAACTTCCTCATCCTGGACGAGCCCACCAACCACCTGGACCTGGAATCCCGCGAGTGGATCGAGGAGGCCGTGGAGGACTACGAGGGCACGCTGCTCTTCGTCTCCCACGACCGGTACTTCATCGACCGGTTCGCCACCCGGATCTGGACCCTGGAGGACGGGAAGATCTCCGACTTCCGGGGGGACTACACGGCCTACCAGGCTATGCGGGAGCGCATGAAGACCCTGGCTCCGCCCCCGAAGAAGGAGGAGAAGGTCAAGAAGGAAAAGCCCAAGCGCACCGGCGGTACCAAGCAGCTCAAGAAGGACCTGGCGGCGGCGGAAAAGCGCATGGAGAAGCTGGACCAGCTCATGGAGGACCTGAACCGGCAGAAAGAGGAAGCCGGGGCGGACTACCAGAAGCTGCAGGAGCTCATGGAGCAGGAGGCTGCCTATACCGAGGAATACGATGCCCTCATGGAAAAGTGGGAGGAGCTGTCCACCGCCATCGAGGCGGAGGAAGGCTGAACTTACTGCAACAACTATATAAATGAATCAAAAAATACAAATGTAAAGGAGAAAACACCATGTCTGAAAAGGAAAAGAATATCCAGACCACCGAGGAAAAGATGAAGGAACTCTTCGACCTGATGGATGCCAAGGCTGCTGCCGGTGAGCTGAACGAGGTGGAGAACGACGAGAAGTTCGAGGCAGAGTTCAAGAAGGACATGGAGGATGCCATGACCCCCATGAGCCCCTCTGAGGTGGCCGGTCTGGAGTACTCCATGATGATGAACCAGTACGAGGCCCTGCTGGCCGACTGGGAACGCCGGGAAGCAGAAGAGAAGGCTGCCAAGGCTGCTGAGAAGGCAGCGGAAAAGGGCGAATAATGCGGGACCGGCTGAAGGGGATGGCGCTCCGCCTGGAGGAGCTGGAGACCCAGCTGGCCCAGCCGGAGACCTACGACCAGCCGAAGAAACTGGCGGAGCTGACCCGGGAGCAGAAGGAACTGACCCCCATCGTGGAGAAGTATCACGCCCTGCTGGCCCTGGACCAGGAGCTGACCGGCCTGACGGACCTGCTCTCCGACCCGGAGTGGCGGGACCTGGCCAAGGCCGAGCACGACGCGGGAACAGCCAGACGGGAGACCTTGGAGGAGGAGCTGAAGCTCCTCCTCATTCCCAAGGACCCCATGGACGACAAGAGCGTCGTTCTGGAGATCCGGGCCGGGGTCGGCGGCGAGGAGGCCGCCCTCTTTGCGGCCAGCCTTTACCGGATGTACGCCATGTACTGCGAAAAGCAGGGGTGGCGGCTGGAGGTGGCCGGAAGCAGCGAGACCGAGCTGGGCGGGGTCAAGGAAGTGGCCTGCCTGGTGGAAGGGGAGGGCGTTTTCGCCCGCCTGAAGCATGAGAGCGGGGTCCACCGGGTCCAGCGGGTCCCGGAGACCGAGTCCTCCGGCCGCATCCACACCTCCACCTGCACGGTGGCCGTGCTGCCCCAGGTGGACGAGGTGGAGTTCTATTTGGACCCGTCCGACCTGCGCATCGACAC
>CAYNZG010000033.1:0-10353 GCA_964401525.1 uncultured Ruminiclostridium sp. | reverse complement strand
AGGAATGGAGGACAGGCGCTGTGGGAAAGTATGAAGCTATTTTGAAGATCGCGGAAATGGGAAACATCACCAAGGCTGCGGGAGAGCTTGGCTACACGCAAGCGAACGTCAGCCATATCATCCACCGCATGGAAGAGGAGTTTCAGTGTCTGCTGTTTCACCGGGAGCGGCGGGGCGTGATCCCCACCGCCATCGGCAGCCAGATGATCGAAGTGATGCGCCGCATCGAGGAGCTGGAAAACGAGCTGTACCTCATCTCCATGTCCAACCGGACCAAGCTGCTGCGGGTGTCCTCCGTCTACAGCCTGTCCCGCTCGATCCTGCCGGAGATCCTGAACCGGTTTTACAACATGTTCCCGGACGCGGTGGTGACCGTGCCGGAATACGGCACCTGGACGGAGATCGAAAACGCAGTCAAGAGCGGGGAAGTGGACATCGCCTTCTATGGCGGTACCTACTACGCAGGCTATGAGTTCATCTCCCTCTACAAGGACCCCTACTACTGCATCGTCAGCAAGGACCACCCCCTGGCGGAAAAGGAGAGCACCAACATCCAGGAGATGAGCCAGTACGACATACTCCTGCCCAGCGAGGGGACCAGCAACGCGGTCATCCGGGAGCTGGTGAAGGACATCCATATCGCCCCCAACCTCATCCCGAAGCTGGAAGGGGACAGCGGCACCATGGCTCTGGTAGAGGCGGACCTGGGCATCAGCATTCTGTCCGGCCTCTCCCTGCGGAACCATCACCGGTCCATCAAGTGCATCCCTCTGGAGGAAAAGCCCATGCGGGATGTGGGCGTGCTGTGCCGCTCCTATTACGAGCTGCCCGAGGCGGCCAAGGTCTTTATCAAGCTGGCCAAAGCGGTGCTGGACAGCTTGCCCCCCTGCAACACCCAGGCATGAAACACACCAAAAACGCGGAGGTGCGCAAGCACTTCCGCGTTTTTGGCGTGTTTAGGAATGGTACAGGAAGGATACAGAAAGTTCTGATCGGCTCGTTGTGTACATTATAAGAAAGACCGGCGGGAAAGTAAAATAGTTCTTCCTAATGGAAGCATAAACGGCACGCCCCGGCGAAAAACTAAGCCGGACACCAAGGAAAGGAGAATGTGCCATGTATGCCACGGTCTTGGACGGCTGCATCAGCTGCGGCCTGTGCAGCGAGGAGTTTCCCGATCTGTTCCACCTGAACGACGCCGGGGTGGCCGAAGCGGTGGGCGCGGTGCCCCCGTGGAAGGAGGCCGACGCGAAGCAGGCGGCAGAGGACTGCCCGGTGAGCGTCATCCAACTGACGGAGGATCGCTAAAAAAGAACAGAAAGAACGCTCCTTTGTGTTGGGCAAAGGAGCGTTCTTTCTAAAAGAAAGGAAAAACGTTTTACTCGGAAAACATGGGGGTGGAGAGGTAGCGGTCGCCCGTGTCAGGAAGCAGGACCACAATGGTCTTGCCCTTGTTTTCGGGGCGCTTTGCCACCTGAATGCCCGCCCAGAGGGCGGCACCGGAGGAGATGCCCACCAACACTCCTTCGGCCCGGCCGATGGCTCGACCGGTGCTATAAGCATCCTCGTCAGTGACGGGAATGACCTCGTTGTAAATGGCGGTGTTCAGCACCGAGGGCAGGAAGTTCGCGCCGATGCCTTGCAGTCCGTGGGGGCCGACCTTGCCCTGGCTCAGCAGGGGAGAGGAAGCGGGCTCCACCGCGATGACCTGCACCGCAGGATTTTGGCTCTTGAGGAATTCACCAGTGCCGGTGATGGTACCGCCGGTGCCCACACCAGCCACGAAGATATCCACCTGTCCGTCCGTGTCGGCCCAGATCTCGGGGCCGGTGGTCAGACGATGGGCTTCCGCGTTGGCGGGGTTGTTGAACTGGTCGGGGATGAAGGAACCGGGGATCTCCCGGGCCAGCTCCTCGGCCTTTTCAATGGCGCCGGTCATGCCCTTCGCGCCGGGGGTGAGGACCAGCTCCGCGCCGTAGGCCGTCATCAGGAGACGGCGTTCCATGCTCATGGTGTCGGGCATGACGATGATGGAGCGATAGCCGCGGGCGGCACTCATGACCGCCAGACCGATGCCGGTGTTGCCGGAGGTCGGCTCGATGATCACGGACCCTGCCTTCAGCAGGCCCTTGGCTTCCGCGTCGTCCAGCATGGCCTTGGCCACGCGGTCCTTCGCGGACCCGCCGGGGTTCAAATATTCCAACTTTGCCAGCAGACGGGCTTCCAGCCCTTCCGCTTTTTCGAGGTGGGTCAGCTCCAGCAGAGGAGTGCGGCCGATCAGCTGTTCCACAGAGGTGTAGATTTTAGACATGACAGAGCGCCTCCATCCTGTTGGGTGTTTTACCCAAAGAATCTGTTCTTTTTCCTCGATGTTTGAAATTATACGACGATATAGCCTGAATGTCAAGGCGCAAAAAACATATTTTTTGAATTTTTTCCGTCGTTTTTCGTTTTTTAACTAAATTGATAGGCTTTGTCTTCTTTTGGGGCGATGTTTCAAAACGATCCGAGAAAGATCGGGTGGTCCATGGGTCGAAAGGGGGAGGGAGATTTCAAACAAACGTAGGATGGTAAATTTTTGCACTTTCAAGATGTGCGCCAGTGGAGGACAAAATCCACGAGAATCGGACGGGAAGTAGATGCCCTGTGGACACCTGGAGGTCGTCCCTGCATGCTCGTTCGAAATGGCGAAGAGGACTGGGGGCGGGTCGCGGCAGGGCCTGGCTCGTCTTGCCAAATGACAGCCCACTGTGTTATAATAATATACCTTTTATTTTATGCGGGCCGGTCCCAGGCCCGATCTTTTCAGAAAAGGAGGAATCCCTGTGGCAGTTTCTCAGTCGTCTATCAAGCTGACCAAGCTGGTCGAACGGTTTGATCTGGAAGTGCTCAATCCCGGCAAAAACTACGACCGGTGCCTCATCCGTGAGGATGACATCAACCGGCCCGCACTGCAGATCCTGGGTTTTTTTGACTACTTCAACCCCAACCGCATCCAGGTCCTGGGCAAGGTGGAGTGGACCTATTTGAACAACCAGCCGGAGGAGGAGCGCCGCCAGTGCTTCGACGCTTTCTTCCGCAAGCCCATCCCGGCCCTCATCCTCACCCGTAACCTGGAGCCCTTCCCGGAGCTGATGGAGATGGCCATCAAGTATCGCCGGACCATCCTGCGCAGCAAGGAAGCCACCTCCCTCTTTATCCCCAACATCCAGACCCATCTGCAGGCCATCCTGTCCCCCCGCATCACCCGCCACGGCGTGCTGCTGGACGTCTACGGCGAGGGCGTGCTCCTCATGGGCGAGTCCGGCGTCGGCAAGAGCGAGACCGCCGTGGAGCTCATCAAGCGCGGCCACCGACTGGTGGCAGACGATGCGGTGGAGATCCACCATGTGGGCCCCATGCTGGTGGGCAGCGCGCCGGAGCTCATCCGTCACTACATCGAGCTGCGGGGCATCGGCATCGTGGACGTGCGCCAGCTCTTCGGTATGTCCGCCATCAAGGAGGACAAGGAGATCGACCTGGTGGTCAACCTGGAGCCGTGGAACGAGAACACCTTCTACGACCGCCTGGGCACCAACGAGGAGTTCACCACCATTCTGGATATGAAGATCCCGGTCATCACCATCCCGGTCAAGCCCGGCCGAAACCTGGCTGTCATCGTGGAGGTGGCCGCCATGAACAACCGTAACAAGCGCATGGGCTTCAACGCCGCCAAGGAGTTTTCCGCCCAGCTGGATGCCCACTTCGAGCAGATGCTCCAGGAGTCCCAGCAGGACGCAGCGGACGATTACGACGAGTACGACGACCTGGTCTACACCGAGGAGGACTAAAGACGCGAGTTCCGAACAGTGCCTCCCGGCAGGCCCCGTTGCGTCGAAGGGGCACAACAGAGTCAGAGTCTGTTTGTGCAGGTTCGCGGCGCGCCCACCGGCTGGGCGCGCGGGAACGTGGTCGATATCCTAGTCACGTTATAGAGAGATAAAGAAACAAGCGAAAAGAGGAGAAACGCTATGAATCACACCCTGCGCAAGGCCCTGGCGCTGGTCCTGACCCTGGCCTTGAGCTGCTCCCTGCTGCTCACCGCCTGCGGTGACCAGACCCCTGCGGAGCAGTCTGAGAACGACGGGGAGACCGCAGTGAACATCAACTACGGCCTGTCTAATCCCTGGGACTCCCTGATGCCCTATTATAGTGTATCCGGCAGCAATTACTCCCGCATCATCTACGACAAGATCTACGACCGCCTGGCCTATGTCTCCGCCGACGGCACCTGCTCCCCCCGCGGGGCAGAGAGCTGGGAGAGCGCCGCCGACGGCTACGCCATCGTTTTCCACTTAGACAAGGACGCCGCCTTCCACGACGGCACGCCGGTCACCGCCCAGCACTGGGCAGACACCATCGCCTTAGTCACCGACCCCGTCTGCGATGCCTACGGCCGCCCGGTCTTCGCTGCCCTCACCGGCACCGATGAGACCGGCACCGCTGTGGCAGGGGAGACCCTGGGGGCCGAGGCTGTGGACGACTACACCTTAAAGCTCACCTTCAAGGATCCCGTGGACCCGGAGGAATTCCTGGTGGACAACAACCGGGAGATCTACGTTTTGCCCACCTATCTGTTGGAGGACATCCCCCGGGAGTCCGTGATGACCGATGACTTCTGGCTGGCCCCCGTCGGCTCCGGCCCCTGCAAGTTCGTCTCCGAGCTGTCCGGCAGCAATCTGGTCCTGGAGGCCAACAAGGACTATCAGCTGGGCGCACCCGGCTTTGACACCCTGACCATCACCGTCATGGACAAGGCCAACCTGCTCACCGCCATGATCTCCGGAGACCTGGACTACTACGCCTTCGGCGGCAGCCTCTCCGAGGAGAACCGGCCCATCGCCGAGGAGGCCGGGCTGGAGGTGCTGGAGGGGACCGTGCCCTCCACCTTCTATGAGCTGATGCTCAACAACGAGACCATTTCCGACGTGGCCGTCCGCCAGGCCATCGGCATGGCCCTGGACAAGGAGCTGCTGTGCCAGCAGACCACCGGTTCCCGGGGCACTGCCACCAGCTCCAGCATCCTGCCCGACACCGTGTACTCTGCCCCCCAGACCAAGGGGACCTATGACCCCGCCGGGGCCGCCGACCTGGTGGCCGGGAGCAGCTACGACGGCGCAGTCTACACCCTGGCCTGCACCAGCAACCGCGCCAGCCTGGCCGCCCTGGTCCAGCAGCAGCTCCAGGAGGCCGGTCTGAATGTGGAGATCGAGACTGTGGACTCCGCCACCATGTTCGCCGGGATGTATGACGGCAGCTATGACATGGCCGTGGCCAGCCACACCCCCACCACGCTGCCCCTGTGGTTCACCGGCAGCCGCTTTACCGCCGACAACAACCTCTTCCGGGTGGCTGACCTGGCCCCCTACACCCAGCTGCTGGATGCGCTGAGCCAGCAGACGGAACAGACGGTCCGTCAGGACCTGGTGGACGAGCTGGAGGCCCTGCTCCAGGAGGAGATGCCCTTCGTGCCCCTGTGGTTCTCCTATTCTCTCCACGTCCAGTCCCAGACCGTCACCGGCATCAGCTACCCCGACTCCTCCTTCTGCAACGAAAATGTGTGGGAGTGGGAGAAACAGTAAATTCGCCCTGATCCGTTGGTCAGGCCCCTCTGCGAGGTGCTCGCGGAGGATATCCATACCTCTGTAAGGCTGCAAACGGCAGCCTGTGCTCTGCGGAGCCGGAAGTGTAGGAGGGATCTTTTTTGTGAAACGCTATGTAACCAAACGCATCCTGGGTGCTGTGCCCGTGTTTTTCGGCATCACCCTGATCGTGTTCTTCATGATGAATCTGGCCCCTGCCACCGTTGCCGACGCGGTAGGGGAGGACGCCTCCAGCGCAGCCCTTCGGGCCGCGCTGGAGGCTGATCTTGGATTGGACCAGCCCATCGTGGTCCGGTACCTGCTGTGGATGAAGGATGTGCTCGTGGGCGACCTGGGCCTGTCCTACCGCACCGGGCAGCCGGTGCTGCGGATGATCCTGCAGCGGGCGGTGCCCTCCCTCATCCTCACCGGGGCGGGCGTGGTGCTGGCCATCTTGCTGGCCCTGCCCCTGGGGGTGCTGGCCGCCTGGAAGCCCAAGAGCCTCTGGAGCAAGGCAGCCGCAGGGCTGACCATGTTCAGCTTCAGTGCCCCGGGCTTTTTTCTCTGCTTGCTGGCCATCTACCTTTTCTCGGTGAAGCTGGGCTGGTTCCCCGCCGCCGGGATGTACTCCATGGGGGACTCCGGCCCCCTGAGCGACCTGCTCCGCCACTTAGTCCTTCCGGCGGGGGTGGTCTGTCTCGGCTCCCTGGGCAACCTTCTGCGGCAGACCACCAGCGCCTGCAGCGAGGTCCTGGGGGAGGACTACATCCGCACCGCCCGGGCCAAGGGCCTGGGGGAGTGGGCCGTCCTCTGGCGGCACGCCTTCCGCACGGCCCTCATCCCGGTGCTCACCACCATCCTCAACCACATTCCCCACATCATTGGCGGGTCCATGGTGGTGGAGCGGATCTTCGGCTGGCCGGGGATGGGGAGCCTGCTCTTCACCTCGGTGAGCGCCCGGGACTACACCGTCATCATGGGCATCACCGTGGTCACGGCTCTGGCGGTCCTGCTGACGGGCATCCTCATGGACATTGTCTACCGCCTGGCAGACCCCGGCGTGGGATGGGGAGGTGACCGGTCATGAGAAGAAAGACCCATCCTGTGCTGCACCGGTTCCGGCAGGACAAGGCGGCCATGGTCTGCCTGGGCTTTCTGGCCCTGGAGATCCTGCTGCTCCTGCTGCTGCCCCTCGTGTGGGGCCAGGACCCGAACCTGACGGACCGGACGGCGGGCTTCTGGGCGGTGCCCAGTCTCCTGCACCCCCTGGGGACCGACGACGTGGGCCGGGACATCTTCGCCCGCCTGCTGGCCGGAGGCCGCGTCTCCCTGCTGGTGGGCTACTCCACCGCCGTGCTCAGCACCCTGCTGGGCATCCCCCTGGGCCTGCTGGCCGGGTACAAGGGGGGCAAGTGGGAGTACTGGATCATGCGGGCCTGCGACACCTTCCAGTCCTTCCCCAGCATCATTTTGGTGCTCTGCCTGGTGTCCCTGCTGGGGCCCTCCGTGTGGAACATCATCCTGGTGATGGGCGTGCTGGGGTGGTCCTCGGTGGCCCGTCTGGTCTACGGCAGCACCCTGTCGGTGAAGGCCAAGGAATATGTGGAGGCCTCCCGGGCCTTGGGGGCCTCGGACCGGGCCATCCTCTTCCGGACCATCCTTCCCAACGTGATCGCCCCGGTGTGGGCCACCCTGCCCATGAAGGTGGTCCGGGCCATCCTGTGGGAATCCAGCCTGAGCTTCCTGGGCGTGGGCCTGCGGACCCCGCAGGCCTCCTGGGGCAACCTCATGCAGAACGCCATGGAGCTCATCACCCTGACCACCCGCCCCTGGGCCTGGATCCCCCCGGGCCTGTGCATCGTGGTGACGGTCTTCGCCCTGCTGATTGTGGGGGAGGGCATCCGCAAGGCTATGAACCCGAGGACGTAAGCAGCTGTTCTAAGATCCCCCTTTTCTCCGGAGAAAAGGGGGAAAAGAGCGCTGGGGCGGTAGAGGGACCCTCCCACAAAGGACCCCGACTATCCAAAAGCCTTCCTTTCATAAGGGGGGCTTTTTTCGTCCCCGTTTTTGTCAACTGTGTGATTGAAAAAACTACCAAAATGGGGTAAAATAAGTTGACCATATAAGATAGAAACCAAGTGTGACCTGTTTCACTGACGATAGGAGGCGTATACGCGATGCGAAAGACTAAGATCATCTGCACCCTTGGCCCTGCTTCGGACAGCCCGGAAATGATGGAAGCCCTCATCCGCAACGGCATGAACGTGGCTCGGTTCAACTTCTCCCACGGCTCCCACCAGGAGCACAAGACCCGTCTGGACAACCTGAAGGCCGTGCGCCAGCGGCTGGACATCCCGGTGGGTGCCCTGCTGGACACCAAGGGCCCGGAGATCCGCCTGAAGACCTTCGCCAACGGCAAGGAGCTCCTGGAAGCCGGGCAGACCTTCACCCTCACCACCCGTGAGGTCAGCGGCACCAAGGAGATCTGCGGCATCAGCTACCGGAACCTGCCCCAGGACGTGCGGGTGGGCACCACCATCATGCTGGACGACGGCCTCATCCGCATGACCGTGGTGGACTTGACGGACACGGACATCGTCTGCCGGGTGGAGAACGGCGGCCCCATCAAGGATAAAAAGGGCGTCAACGTCCCTGGGATCCACCTGTCCATGCCCTACATGAGCCGCCAGGACCGGGAGGACATCCTCTTCGGCATCCAGGAGGGCTTCGACTTCGTGGCGGCCTCCTTCTGCCGCAGCGCCCAGGACGTGCTGGAGATCCGCCGCCTCCTGGACGAGAACCAGTCCAACATGCGCATCATCGCCAAGCTGGAGAACCAGGAGGGCGTGGACAACGTGGACGAGATCCTGGCTGTGGCCGACGGCATCATGATCGCCCGCGGCGACATGGGCGTGGAGATCGACTTCACCGAGATCCCCGTCATCCAGAAGGACCTGATCTCCCGGGCCCTCAGCGTGGGCAAGCACGTCATCACCGCCACCCAGATGCTGGACAGCATGAGCAGCAATCCCCGCCCCACCCGGGCCGAGATCACCGACGTTGCCAACGCCGTCTATGACGGCACCTCCGCCGTGATGCTCTCCGGCGAGACCGCCGCAGGCAAGTACCCCGTGGAGACCCTCCAGGCCATGGCCGCCATCGCAGAGCGCACCGAAAAGGACATCAACTACTTCGGCCGCATGAAGGAGATGACCGCCTCCATCCGCCTGGGCATCGGCGGAGCCACTGCCCACGCCGCCTGCACCACCGCCGTGGACACCAACGCCTCCGCCATCATCACCGTTACCACCTCCGGGGCGACCCCCCGGCTCATCAGCCGCTTCCGCCCGGACACCCCCATCATCGCCTGCGTCATGAACGAGGATGTCCGCCGCCAGCTGGCCCTGACCTGGGGCGTGACCCCCCTCATCATGGGCTATGTGGGCTCCACCGACGAGATGATCGACGGCTCCGTCCAGGCCGCCCAGCGGGCCGGCCTCATCCAGGACGGGGACCTGGTGGTGGTCACCGCCGGTGTCCCTGCGGGCATCGCCGGCACCACCAACATGATGAAGGTCCACCTGGTGGGCAGCAGCCTCATCACCGGCGCCGGGGTGGGGGAGAACGGCACCAAGGGCATCCTCTGCGTCTGCCGGAACGTGGCCGACGTGAAGAGCAAGTTCCGCCCGGGGATGATCCTGGTGGTGCCCCACACCAACAACGAGATGCTCCCCTATATCCGGGAGGCCGCCGGTATCATCGCCGAGGAGAACGGCCTGGGCAGCCACGCCGCCGTGGTGGGCCTGAGCCTGGGCAAGCCCGTCATCGTGGGTGCCATCGGGGCCATGCGCTCCCTCCACGACGGCATGAAGGTCTCCATGGACTGCCGCCAGGGGGCTGTGCAGAGCCTGGTGGAGTAAGCAACGGCAATCGCATAACGCATAAGAAAAGCTGGCGATCAGGAAGGCTCCTGATCGCCAGCTTTTTCGTGGGTCAAATGTGCCGGGGAGGCTTGACTTTCCCGGATTTCCGGCCTATAATACTATGCATTCAAATGAAACCGGCAACGATGGGGAACTTGCCGGGCTCGCTTCCCAGAGAGGACGCTTCCCAGGCTGAAAGAGCGTCTGCAAGCCGAGACCGGACCAAGCACCGCCCCTGAGCCGCCCACCGAACCCCTGCGCAGTAGGCTGGGCCGGGCACCGCCCGTTACAGCGGCAACGAAGCGGCACAGCGTCTATTTGCTGTGCAAGCAGGGTGGAACCGCGAGATAGTTACTATCCCGCCCCTGAGCAATCATCAGGGGCGGGATTTTTGTATGCCCAGAGACCCGGCCCCATTCATATAGGAGGATAAACACCATGTCTGAAGAAAACCTGTACACCTTTGAAAACCCCGAGTACCGCAAGACCTATTGGCACACCTGCTCCCACATCCTGGCCCAGGCCATGAAGCGCCTGCACCCCGATGTGAAGCTGGCTATCGGCCCTTCCATCGAGAACGGCTTCTACTACGACTTCGACACCCCCGCCCCCTTCAGCCCCGAGCAGCTGGCTGAGCTGGAAGCAGAGATGCGCAAGATCTGCAAGGAGAAGCTGAAGCTGGAACGCTTCGAGCTGCCCCGCGCCGAGGCCATCAAGTTCATGGAGGAAAAGGGCGAGCCCTACAAGGTCGAGCTGATCAACGACCTGCCTGAGGACGCTGTCATTTCCTTCTACAAGCAGGGCGAGTT
>CAYNZG010000032.1:0-10629 GCA_964401525.1 uncultured Ruminiclostridium sp. | reverse complement strand
ACCTTGACAAGCTTGCCGATGTGCCCCACCAGCAGCACGCCCCGGAAGCCCAGCTCCCGGCAGATGTCCAGCGCGTCGCCCAGAAAATTGGAAGTCTGGACGCCCGCATTCATATCCAGCCCCATTTCATCCCGGATAAAATCCGCGCCGTAATTTCCCGGCGTCAGCAGGGCATATTCCCACCCGTCGGCACGGCGCTGGCGCAACTCCACCCGGATGGTATCCACCAGCGCCTTTTCGCTCATGGGCTCCACGATGCCCGTGGTCCCCAGGATGGAGATGCCCCCCTCGATGCCCAGGCGGGGGTTGAAGGTCTTGCTTGCCAGCTCCGCCCCGTTGGGGACCGAGATCACCACGGAAAAGCCCCCGTCGTAGCTCCGCTGGGCTGCCGCCTGGAGCAGGGCCTCCCCGATCATCCGCCGGGGGGTGCTGTTGATGGCCGCCGCCCCCACCGGCTGGTCCAGGCCAGGCCGGGTCACCCGGCCCACGCCCTCGCCGCCGTCGATATGGATCCCGGCGGGGGCCAGACGGACCTGGGCGCAGACAACGGTCCCGTGGGTCACATCCGGGTCGTCCCCGGAGTCCTTCCGGACCCCGCAGCAGACGAAGTCCGGCCCGCAGACGGGGTCCAGGACCCCCAGGACCAGGTGCACCCCCTTGGGAGTGTCCAGAGAGATGGTCTCCAGGTCAGGCTCCCCCAGCAGCATGAGGGCCGCGGCCTTGGCCGCCGCCGCCGCGCAGCTTCCGGTGGTGTAGCCGCAGTCCAGGCGCTTTCCATTCACATTTCTCTGCAAAAACATAAAAACCTCCGGCTGCGGACCGAAGGGAAAAAAGGGCATACTGCCCCCTTTGTTTGGGTATATCCTTCGGTGGCCGCAAAGGAATATAAAAACGTGGCGATCCGGCTATACGGTAGCGTACCTGCGAGGGAATTGCGCCCTGCTTCTCCATTCATTTTCCCTTCACTATACCCTCTTTCGGGCCGCTCTGTCAAGAAAATCATAGAAATCAACTTCTTTTTTCTTGACAGACCCTTTTCGCGGTGCTATGCTGAGGCTAACGACATATATCCCATCGGAAGCAGGTCATGGAAGTCGGGTGTGAATCCCGCGCAAGGCCGTTGCTGTGATTCGCCGTGCGCTCCGCACGATGCCACTGGGGGAACTCCCCTGGGAAGGCGCGGAGAGCTGTGCTCTTTGAGCACGGGCGATAAGCCAGAATACTTGCCTGTTTCCCGCGCAGCTTTGCGCGCTTGTTCAGTTCTGCGGACTTCCGGAACCTCCGAATGAGAAGCTCTCCTTTGCAGCGGCCCCCTTGGGCGGTCCCTGTCTTTTTGCTTCCGTTGCCCGCAGGACCTTGCGGGCTTTTTTTGTGTCCTCTGCCGGGCGGCACCCCCGGTCAAAGGCTCCACAGGAAAATAGAATCATCGAAACAGGTAAAGGAGAACAAATCACCATGAAATTAAAGCGTATGTTTGCCTGCGCTCTGGCCGCTGCCACCCTGCTGGCCACCGCCGCCTGCGGCGCAGCCGATCCCGCCCCCGCTGCCACCGACGAGCAGACCCCCGAGGCAGAGCAGAAGCCCGTCATCCTGGCTGTGAGCTTCGGCACCAGCTACAACGACAACCGCGACCTGTCCATCGGCGGTGTGGAGGAAGCCCTCCAGGCTGCCTTCCCCGACTATGAGGTCCGCCGCGCCTTCACCAGCCAGACCATCATCGACATCCTGGCTGAGCGGGACGACCTGGACATCGACAACGTCACCGAGGCCATGGACCGCCTGGTGTCCGACGGTGTCACCGACGTGGTCATCCAGCCCACCCACGTGATGCCCGGCTTCGAGTATGACGACGTGATGGCTGAGATCGCCACCTACGAGGACAAGTTCGAGACCTTCAAGGTCGGCGCTCCCCTGCTGACCGAGGACGCTGACTTCGACCAGCTGGTGACCGTCCTGACCGAGGAGACCGCCGACTACAACGTGGAAGGCACCGCCGTCGTCTTCATGGGCCACGGCACCGAGCACGATGCCAACGCCACCTATGCCAACCTGCAGCAGAAGCTGACCGACGCCGGTCACGCCAACTACTTCATCGGCACCGTGGAGGCTACCCCCTCCCTGGATGATGTCCTGGCTCAGGTCCAGGCCTCCGGCGCCACCAAGGTGGTCCTGCTGCCCCTGATGATCGTGGCAGGCGACCACGCCAACAACGACATGGCCGGCGACGAAGCCGACTCCTGGAAGACCACCTTCACCAACGCCGGCTTCGAGGTCGAGTGCGTGCTGAATGGTCTGGGCCAGTATGAAGGCGTGCAGCAGATGATCGTGGCCCACACCCAGGCTGCCATCGACGCTGAGTAAGCCCTTCACGCCCCCTATCCCCCATCCACTTTCGCAGCTTCCGCCCGGTGCCCTCGGCGGAAGCTGCGCCTATTTTTGCGAGGTGTTCGACATGAAGAAGAAACGCATCCTGACCCTGGCCCTGGCGGGCCTTTTGTCCCTCTCCCTGCTGGCCGGCTGCGGCAGTGACCCGGCTCCCGCCCCGGAGGAGGAGGCTCCTGCCGCCACCACCCAGCCTGAGGAGGAACCGACCCTGACCCCCATCCCCGCCAGCCAGATCGCCGACGGGACCTATGAGATCACCGTGGAGTCCAGCTCCTCCATGTTCCGGGTGGTCCACTGCGCCCTCACCGTGGAGGGGGACACCATGACCGCCGTCATGACCATGAGCGGCCAGGGCTACGGCTATGTCTTCCCTGGCACTGGGGAGGAGGCCCTCCAGGCCAGCGAGGATTCTTACATCCCCTTCGTGCTGGATGCCGAGGGAGCCAAGACCTTCGCCTTCCCCTTAGAAGCCCTGGACCAGGAAGTGGACTGCGCCGCCTGGAGCATCCGCAAGGAGAAGTGGTACGACCGGGTGCTGGTCTTCTCTTCTGCAGATCTGCCCCAGGACGCGCTGACCCAGGAGTAAGGCCATGAAGACGCGCTGCGCGGCCCTGCTGGCCCTCCTCCTGCTCCTCTGCCCGGTCCTGGCCCTGGCCTCCGGCTCCCTGGCCGACGGGGACTACACCGTGGAGGTCACCCTCTCCGGCGGCTCCGGTCGGGCCACGGTGGAGTCCCCCGCCCAGCTCTCCGTCCGGGACGGGTCCATGACCGCCACCCTCGTTTGGAGCAGCCCCTTCTATGAATTCATGGTGGTGAACGGCGTGCAGTACGATCCCATCCAGACCGAGGGCAACGCCGCCTTCACCATCCCCGTGACCCTGGACCAGGACCTGCCCGTCCAGGCCCAGACCATCGCCATGAGCGAGCCCCACCTCATCGACTACACCCTGCACCTGAGCGACCCCGTCCCCGCCGACGGCGGCAGCGGGTTCTCCCCCGTCGTCCCGGCGGTGGCTGCGGTGGTGCTCGTGCTGGCAGTCGGCGGGCTGGTGGTCCGCCGCAAGGGAGGGAGCCGATGAAGACCCGTCTCTGCGCCCTGACCCTGACTGCGGCCCTGCTGCTGACCCTTCTCTCCGGCTGCGGCAGTCAGGAGGCCCCCACCGGCCTGGGCAACGGCTGGGAGCCGGAAGGCTCCATGGACCTGGAATACGCCACCCAGTTCGCCGTGGACTACTACGCCGGGGGCTATAAGCTCCTGACCCTGGCTGACGGCAGCCGCTTTCTGGTGGTCCCCCAGGGGGCCGACCTGCCGGAGGGCATCGCCGCCGACATCGTCCCCCTCTACCAGCCCCTGGAGAACATCTACCTGGTGGCCACCTCGGCCATGTGCCTCTTCGACGCGCTGGACAGCCTTTCGGCCATCCGCCTCTCCGGCACCCGGGCCGACGGCTGGTACAACGACAACGCCCGGGCGGCCATGGAGGCCGGAGACATCCTCTACGCCGGGAAATACAGCGAGCCGGACTACGAGTGCATCCTCTCCGAGGGCTGCCAGCTCTCCATCCAGTCCACCATGGTGGGCCATATGCCCGAGGTGAAGGAGAAATTGGAGGAGCTGGGCATCCCCGTGCTGGTGGATCAGTCCAGCTTAGAGTCCCACCCCCTGGGCCGGACGGAGTGGATCCGTCTCTACGGCGCGCTGCTGGACCGGGAGGACCTGGCCGAGGAGCTGTTCCGGGAGCAGGCCGCCTATGTGGAGGCCCTGGCCGACCAGGAGGACACGGGCAAGACCGTGGCCTTCTTCTACCTCAGCTCCTCCGGCTATGCCGTCACGCGAAAGTCCGGGGATTATGTCAGCCGCATGATCGACCTGGCCGGTGGGACCTATGCCTTCCCGGACCTGGGCGACCCGGAGACCGCCACCTCCACCGTCACCCTGGAGATGGAGTCCTTCTACGCCGGAGCCAAGGACGCGGACTACATGATCTACAACAGCACCATCGGCGGCGAGCTCCACTCCATCGAGGAGCTGCTGGCCCTCAGCCCCCTGCTGGCCGACTGCAAGGCCGTCCGGGAGGGGAACGTCTGGTGCACCGGCAAGAATATGTTCCAGGAGACCACCCAGCTGGGCCAGATGGTCCAGGACTTCCACCAGATGCTGGTGAACGACGACCCTGACCTGACGGAGCTGGAATTCCTCTATCGCTTGCAGTGACCGACCACACCCCCGATAGGTCCCCCCTTTTCTCCGGAGAAAAGGGGGCCCCGCCGGAGGCACATCGACCAGCGAATGTGACCGCAACATCTTGAACCCACGGAAAGGAGGCCCACATGCAGACCATACACCGGCGGTACGCCCCTGTTTTCCTTCTCCTCTGTCTGGGGCTTCTGGCCCTGGCCGCCCTGAACCTCTGCGTCGGCAGTGTCCCGGTCCCCCTGGCGGAGATCCCCCGGATCCTTCTGGAGCCCGGCTCCGCGGGCACCACCGCCCAGATCGTCTGGAACATCCGCCTGCCCCGGCTGCTTGCCGCCGCCCTCCTGGGCGGGGCTTTGGCCCTGGCCGGGTTCCTGCTGCAGACCTTCTTCAATAACCCCATCGCCGGACCCTATGTGCTGGGCATCTCCTCCGGGGCCAAGCTCACCGTGTCCCTGGCTATGGTGCTGGTGCTGGGCAGCGGTCGGACCATGGGCTCCCTGGCTATGATCGCCACCGCCTTCTTAGGGGCCATGGCCGCCATGGGCTTCGTGCTGCTCCTGTCCCAGCGGGTCCAGCGGGCCGCCATGCTCATCGTCAGCGGTGTCATGGTGGGCTACATCTGCTCGGCCATCACCGACTTCATCGTCACCTTTGCCGACGATGCCAGCATCGTGAACCTCCACAACTGGTCCCGGGGCAGCTTCAACGGCATCGGCTGGGACGACCTGCGGGTCATCCTGCTGGTGGTCCTGCCCACGGCCTTGCTGACCTTCCTGCTGTCCAAGCCCATCGGGGCCTATCAGTTAGGAGAGGGCTACGCCCAGAGCATGGGCCTGGACCTGCGCCGGTTCCGGGTGATCCTGGTGCTCCTGTCCAGCTTTTTGGCCGCCTGCGTCACCGCTTTCGCCGGTCCGGTGTCCTTCGTGGGCATCGCCGCGCCCCACCTGGTCCGGGCCGCCCTGAAGACCGCCAAGCCCCTGGTGGTCATCCCCGCCTGCTTCCTGGGCGGGGCCTGCTTCTGCCTGGGCTGCGACCTCATCGCCCGGACGCTCTTTGCCCCGGTGGAGCTGGCCATTAGCTCCGTCACCGCCCTGTTCGGCGCGCCGGTGGTCATCGCCGTCATGCTGAAACGCCGAAAGGAGGGCTGACATGGACTACTTCTTCCGCACCCAACAGCTCACCGTGGGCTACCACGGCAAGCCCCTCATCCGGGACATCACCATCCAGCTCCCCAAGGGGCGCATCCTCACCCTCATTGGCCCCAACGGCTCCGGCAAGTCCACCATTCTCAAGACCATCATCCGCCAGCTCAACGCCCTGGGCGGCACGGTCCTGCTGGGCGGACAGGACACCGCCCAGCTCCGCCAGAGCGACCTGGCCCGCCAGGTGGCCGTCCTGCTGACCCAGCGGCTCAAGACCGAGCGCATGACCTGCCGGGATGTGGTGGAGACAGGCCGCTACCCCTACACCGGCCGCCTGGGCCTCCTCTCCCCGGCGGACCGGAAGGCAGTCCGGGAGGCCATGGACCTGACCCATGTGACAGACCTGGCCGACCTGGACTTCATGGAGCTGTCCGACGGCCAGCGGCAGCGGGTCCTCCTGGCCCGGGCCATCGCCCAGGAGCCGGAGGTCCTGGTCCTGGACGAGCCCACCTCCTTCCTGGACGTGCGGTACAAGCTGGAGCTGCTGTCCCTCCTGCGCCGCCTGACCCGCCAGAAGCAGATGGCCGTGATCCTCTCCCTCCACGAGCTGGACCTGGCCCAGCGGGTCTCTGACGATGTCCTCTGCGTGAAGGGGGCCACCATCTCCCACTACGGCCCTGCCGAGGAGATCTTCCGGCAGGACCTGATCCACGAGCTCTACGACCTGGCCGCGGGGACCTACGACCCCCTCTTCGGCAGCCTGGAGATGGAGCGGGTCCCCGGCCCGCCCCAGGTCTTCGTCCTGGCCGGAGGCGGCACGGGCATCCAGACCTTCCGCGCCCTGCAGAAGCAGGCCATCCCCTTCGCCGCCGGGGTCCTCCACGAGAACGATGTGGACTGCCGGGTGGCCCAGGCCCTGGCCGCTCAGGTCATCTGTGAGGCCCCCTTCCAGCCCATCAGCGACCGGGCCTTTCAGGAGGCCGCCGAGGTCCTGACCCGCTGTCAGCGGGTCCTCTGCTGCCTGGAGGACTTCGGTCTCACCAATGCCCGGAATCAGGAGCTCCTGGCCCTGGCCAGGACCCAGGGGCTTCCCATCGAGTTCGTCGGCAGACCCGTCTGAAAATTGATACCCCTCCGCGCCAATAGGGGATTCAGTTTGTTTTTTAGGTTTGTTTATCAGTTAGTTTGGGTCCAGTTCCCCATAGGGGGGCCTCCAATATATCGGACCCTCCTCACTGTTGTCCAGAGGGTCTGGTATCCCAGAGGGGGAGGGTAAATTTTTAGGCTCCCCCAGGGAGCTTTGCGGCACGCGGAGATAGATCTCGCTCATCTCCCCGGCCATGGGATAGACCCGGAAGATCAGCTCTTCGTTTTCCAGCACCCGGAAGATCTCCCGGATGGTGGACTCCCCCAGCTTCAGGTTCAGCGCCAGGTGGGGCACGCTGTAATTCACATAGACCCAGCCCTGGCGGTCGCACCACCCGTTCCTCTGGGAGAGGGTCCCCCGGTTGAGCAGCTCGATGTACACCAGCACCGCAGACGGCCGCAGGCCCATGCGCAGGATCTCCAGGGGGACCGGGGCAAAGTGGCAGAGCTTCGCGTCCTTGGTCAAGGGGTCTAAATTGGTATGAAATGTCGGATACATCATGGTTTCGTATCCCTCCTTTCATAACTGGGTCCGTTCGGCCCCAAACCGTGTACGAAAGTGTACACTCTGCTTGCTATATCGAAAAAGAAAAACCTGCCCCGGTCCGTACTTTCGTACAGACCGGGGCAGGTTTTGTCGTTTTTTGGGGGGTGGACGCGGTCACAGCGCCCGGGTATGCTCGCCGCGGATGCGGCTCTTGCCCTCCAGGGCACTGTCCAGCATGGCCAGGAATTTCTCCCGGTCGTCCGGCAGGGTGCCCTTCAGGGGGACGTAGTTGGAGGCGTGGTTGCTGGTGAAGTGGAAGGGGCCGTAGTCCAGCCCGGCCACCAGGGCGCGGGTCTCCTCCAGATACTCCCGGGCGGAGATGAGCTGGAACTTGCCGCTCTTCACATCCTGATACATGGGGGAGTTGGGCTCCGGCATATAGGACAGGCAGGAGACGTGGTGGGCCTGCATCCGGTTGAGCACCCGGATGGTCTCCTGCACGTGCGTCTTGGAGGGTTCTCCCGGCCCGGCCAGGCCCAGGATGACCATGAGCCACAGGTCCATCCCGGCCTCCTTGAGCATGTCGGTGGCCTGGACCATCTGGGAGGAGGTCACGCCCTTGTTGACCTTCAGCAGCAGCTCATCCCAGCCGGACTCTACCCCCAGGTAGGCCCGGGTCAGACCGGCCTGCCGCAGCTCGTTGAGCTGGGCCTGGGTCTTGGTCATGGTGCTGCGGGTGCCCGCATAGGTGGTCACCTGCCGCAGGTTGGGGAAGGCGGCGTACAGGGCCTCCAGGATCTGGAGCAAATGCTCCTGCCGCATGACGATGGCATCGCCGTCGCAGAGGAAGACCTTATCCACGTTCTCCGGGCCGTAGTAAGCCCGGGCCATGGCGATGTCTTCCATGATCTCCTTCATGGGGCGGATGTGGAACTTCTTGGTCTTGTACATCCCGCAGAAGGTACATTTGTTGTGGGTGCAGCCCACGGTGCACTGGAGCAGATAGCTCCGCCATTCGCCCGGGGGACGATAGATCTGGCCTTCATAACGCATACGAGTATGCCTCCTTTTCAGTCTGTGGCGGGTCCTGTCGGACGCACGAGCTTTTTCATGGCCTTCTCGGCCTTTTTGCGGGGGAGCATGACCTCCCGTCCGCACCCTTCGCAGCGCAGGCGAAAGTCCATGCCCACGCGAAGGACCACCCAGCGGCGGCTGCCGCAGGGATGTTCTTTTTTCATTTCCAGGATGTCACCTGGGTTGATGTCCATAGGGATCCCTCCGTCTGTTGGAAAGTTTTCATGGTGCGCGGCATAGAATGGTGTCATTCTCAGCTTGTCAGACCATCATGCCTCTGACCGGGTCCTTCCTGATAGGATATCGACCACCCTCATGGGGTCTAGGGGCAAAGCCCCGGCGCTCTTTTCCCCCATTTTCTCCGGAGAAAATGGGGGCGCGGTCCATGCCCTGCGAGGGAACGCTGAGGACGGTATTTTTGACAGTCTGCGAACAAAAAGAGGAAAGGAAGGCCGCGCTATGTCTATGGGTCACTTGCCCGAGGGCCGCTTGCTCCCCACCCTGGAAAATCAGGCATCTGTCTCCTCCCGGTCCGCCCTGGACCGGGCCAGAGCCCGGGAGACCATCCTGGAGGGCCGCGCCCTCCTCTGCACCCCCGACCATGACCTGATCGTCCGGTTAGGCCCCTTCACCGGGCGCATCCCCCGGCAGGAGGCCGCCTTAGGCATCCGGGAGGGGACTGCCCGGGAGATCGCCATTCTCTCCCGGGTGGGAAAGCCCGTGGCCTACACCGTGACGGGCTGGGCGGGGGACACGCCTCTGCTCTCCCGGCGGCGGGCCCAGGAGCTGGCCCTGGCGGCCCTGCTGGACCCCCCTATCGGGACCGTCCTCCCCGCCGCCGTCACCCATCTGGAGCCCTTTGGGGCCTTCGTGGATGTGGGCTGCGGGGTGGTCTCCCTGGTGTCCGTGCAGGACCTCTCCGTCTCCCGCATCCCCCACCCGGCGGACCGGGTCCGGGTGGGCCAGGCCATCTATGTCCTGCTCACCGGCACAGACCGGGCCCTGGGGCGGGTCTATCTCTCCCACAAGGAGCTGCTGGGGACCTGGGCCGAAAACGCCACTCAGTTCGCCCCCGGGATGACGGTGCCCGCCCTCCTGCGGAGCCTCCAGCCCTACGGGGCCTTCTGGGAGCTGACCCCCAACCTCTCCGGCCTGTCGGAGCCGGTCCGGGACCGGACCGTGGGGGACCGGGCCGCCGTGTACATCAAGTCCATCCAGCCGGAGAAGCGGAAGGTGAAGCTGGCGGTGCTGGATCCTCTGGACCCGGAGCCGCTCCCCCCTCCCCTGCCCTATCGGATCACTGCCGGGCGGGTGGAGCACTGGGACTATGCCGACCGTTAGGCCCGGCCCTTGATGTCGTCCCAGTATCGCTTGGCCGCCTGCTCGGTCTTGTTCTCTCCGTAGTGATAGTACACGCGGTCCTTCAGCGCGTCGGGCAGGTACTGCTGCTTGACGTAGTGGTTGAGGTAATTGTGGGCGTATTGATAACCCAGGCCGTGGCCCAGCTTGGCCGCGCCGCCGTAGTGCGCGTCCCGCAGGTCGGCGGGGATCTCCCCGGTCTTGCCCTGGCGCAGGTCGGCCAGAGCCTCGTCGATGGCGCAGATGGCAGCGTTGGACTTGGGGAGGGTGGCTAAGTAGAGGGCCGCCTCCGCCAGGGGGATCCGGGCCTCCGGCAGACCCAGCATATTGGCGCTGTCCACGCAGGCCTTCACCACCGACACCGCCTGGGGGTGGGCCAGGCCCACGTCTTCGCTGGCGATGACCATCAGGCGGCGGCAGGGGGAGATCAGGTCCCCCGCCTCCAGGAGCCGGGCCAGGTAGTGGACGGCCGCGTCCGGGTCGGAGCCGCGGATGGACTTCTGAAAGGCGGAGAGGATATCGTAGTGGCTGTCGCCGTCCCGGTCATACCGCATGGCCGACCGCTGGGCCACCACGCCCACCTCCTCCAGGGTCAGGTGGACCGCGTCCAGATCCAGCGCGTGGGCGGCAAAGAGGGACTCCACCGCGTTCAGGGCCTTGCGCACGTCGCCGCCGCAGGCCTGGGCCACCGCCTCGGGAACGCCCTCCTCCCAGGTGACGGACACCTGCTGCCGCTCCCCCATCCGGGCGATCCCCCGGCGGACCATGGGCAGCACCTCCTCCGGCGGGACCGGATGAAAGTCGAACACGGTGGAGCGGCTGAGCACCGCGTTGTACAC
>CAYNZG010000031.1:0-10847 GCA_964401525.1 uncultured Ruminiclostridium sp. | reverse complement strand
AGAAGACCAGGGGACACCCCTGGACCCCGGGGAAGGGTGGTGATAGCCTGCCGGGGGAGTTCCGCTGTTCCCACGGTATTGGTCCCATTGTCGATAGGCGGTCCATGGCGCGCCCACCGACTGGGCGCGCGGGGACGCAGAGGTTTTCGCGGCGTGAAAGAAGGGGGCCATCCCTCAAAAGCTGGTGCGATACAGGGGGATGACATTGATGACCGGCTCCTCGTAGGGGTGGACGGCCTTGATCGCCTCCACGGTCCTGTCCACATTTTCCCGCTTGCAGGTGACCTCCACCTTCCACTCCGGCTCCCTGCTGATCTCTCCCTGGGTGCCTAAGTAGGGGGTCGTCCCGGCCAGGGGCCGCCAGCAGCTCATGACCGGGCTGTAGGACAGGCAGCAGTCATAGCCGCCGATGTGCCCGGCATCCACCGCCTGCAGGGCCTGCTGCAGCGCCGGGAAATGGCTCTCCGGCAGGAAGATCTCTACCTTACAATAACGATCCTCTATGGGTTCGGTCTCCCAGGCCACCGCCCGGATGGGAGACCCGTCGGTGCCAGAAATTTTCAGGGGCAGGAAGCTGAACAGGTAGCGTTTGCCAAAGTCTAAGGCGAAGGTGTTGTTCAGGTTCTCTACGATGAGGGTCTCATGGCCCAGCAGCACCTGGTGAGCGTCCCAGTCCTCCCCGAAGGTCCGGTCCACGTTGAGAAAGTCCACCGCCACGATGGCCACGCCACGATCCACCAAAAGCTCCGCCGCCTCCCGGGAGAGGTACGGATGGGCATAGTACTCCTCGGTGCCGAAGAAGCGGTACCACCCGGTGACCAGCACGGCGGCGCAGCCCGGCTCCAAGGGCGCAGCCCGGAGGTCCTCCGCCGTGATGATCTCGTGAGCCTGCTTGCGGCGCAGGTCGATGGCCACGCCCCGGCGGAGGAAGTTTTCCGCCGGAAAGGCGGAGATGGGCTTGCCCGCCGGGAGAAAGTGGAAGGGCGCGTCGATGTGGGTCCCCACATGGGAGTTCAGATGGAGCTTGTCCACATGGCAGTAGTCCCGCTGGTGGGTCAGGCCCTCTTGAATGGCGATCTCCGGGTCCCCCGGATAGAGCATCATGCCGTTTTGGATCGTGTGGGTCAGGTCGATGAGTTGCATAAGCGTTCCCTCCCAAGGGTTCAGAATGTCTTTATTATAGGACCGTCGGTCTACGATGGCAAGCCGGAGCCAAAAAGCGTCAAAACTTGCGAAAGTGAAATAAAAACCATCTGACATTGACTTGTCAGGATAAAAATGCTACTCTGTTAAAATGCGTATGAATAAATACACACACAGAGAGGATATCACATCATGCTGGAAGTGAAAAATTACATCAACGGCGAATGGGTGCCCGCCGTCTCCGGAAAGACGGTGGACGTGATCAACCCCGCCAACAAGCAGGTGATCGCCCAGGCGGCCTGCTCCGGGCTGGAGGATGTAGAACTGGCCGTGGCGGCCGCCAACACCTCCTTTTACAAGACCCGCGAGTGGCGCAACGCCTCCGCCGCCGACCGGGCTGCCGTGCTCTATAAGATCGCGGAGAAGATCGAGGAGCGGCTGGACGAGCTGGCCATGTGCAGCTGCATCAACCAGGGCAAGCCCCTGCGGGAGGCCGAGCTGGATATCAGCGACTCCGCCAATGTGTTCCGCTACTATGCCGGGCTGATCACCAAGCCCAGCGGCGGCATCATCCCCACCAACGACGGCTTCGGCAAGGTCCATGTCTACGAGCAGGCGGAGCCCATCGGGGTCTGCGCCCTGATCTCCCCCTGGAACTTCCCCCTGCTGATGGCCTCCTGGAAGGTCGCTCCCGCGCTGGCCGCCGGCAACAGCATCATCCTGAAGCCCGCCACGGTCACCCCCCTGACCTGCGTCAAGCTCTTCGAGATCCTGGAGGAGTGCGGCGTGCCCAAGGGCGCAGCCAACCTGCTGCTGGGCCCCGGCGCCATGATCGGCGACGCGCTGGCCGCCCACAAGAAGGTGGACATGCTCTCCTTCACCGGCAGCACCCCCGTAGGCCAGGGCATCATGCGCCAGGCCGCCGTAAACGTCAAGCGGCTGGGTCTGGAGCTGGGCGGCAAGTCCCCCGTCATCCTCTTTGAGGACACGGACCTGGAGCGTGCCGTGGAATGGGTCATGCTGGGCGTGTTCTTCAACCAGGGCGAGATCTGCTGCTCCACCTCCCGGGCGCTGGTGCAGGACACCGTCTATGACAAGTTCCTGGAGCTGCTGGCCCAGCGGGCCAACGCCATCACCATCGGCGACCCCACCCAGAACCCCGACATGGGCGCGCTGGTCTCCGCCCACCAGTACAACTCCGTCCTGCGCTACATCGACATCGCCAAGCGCGAGGGCGCAAGACTGGTCTGCGGCGGCGAGGCCTACACCGAAGGCGACTGCGCCAACGGCTACTTCATCCGCCCCACGGTCTTCGCCGACTGCACCCAGGACATGACCATCATCCGGGAGGAGATCTTCGGGCCCGTCCTTTCCGTCTCCAAGTTCTCCACGGAGGAAGAGGCCATCGAGATGGCCAACGACACCGACTTCGGCCTGGGCGGCGCGGTCTTCACCGCCAACGGCACCCGCGCCAAGCGCGTCATCGACGAGATCCGGGCAGGCATCTGCTGGGTCAACTGCAGCCAGCCCGCCTACTGTGAGGCTCCCTGGGGCGGCTATAAGATGTCCGGCCTGGGCAGAGACCTGGGCGTGCACGGCCTGGAGGAATACCAGGAGGTCAAGCAGATCGTCACCTCCCTGGAGGAAGGCCCCCTGGGCTGGTACGAGCACTAATCATCTAACAAATCCAATCGGAAAAGAGGACTGAGTATTTCCATGCAAACCAAAAGAGATCTCAATGCAAAGCTCCCGGTGAAAGTCAAGTTCGGCTACGGCACCTCCGGCTTCTGCAGCTTCATCACCTGGACCGCCTTCAGCTTTTACGGCCTGTACTTCATGACGGAGGTGGTGGGGATGTCCGCCGCCTTCGCCGGGGCCCTCATCTCCCTGGGCACCCTGTGGGATGCCATCACCGACCCCATCGTGGGCTCCATCTCCGACAACCTCAAAAACCCCAAGGGCCGCAGACGGCCCCTCATCAAGATGATCGCCATCCCCTTCGTCATCATCTCTTGCCTGCTGTTCACCAACTTCGGGCTGGGTGAGACCGGCTCCAAGATCTACTTCCTGGTGGTCATCATCCTGTACTATCTGGCCCAGACCATCCTGGACATCTCCGCCTCCTCTCTTGGCTCCGAAATGTCCAACAACTACGATGAGCGTGCCTCCCTGGCCACCTGGAAGAACTACTTCGGCCTGCTGCCCACCGTGGCCATCAGCGCCTGCCTGATGCTGGTGGACTTCTGGAGCAGCAAGTTCAGCAACCCCGACCTGGGCTGGACAGCCACCATCGCCTGCTACATGGTCCCCACCGTCATCTTCCTGTTCATCCTCTACCGGTTCACCAACGGCTATGAACGCCCCCGGGACGAAAACGAGGAGGCCACCCACTGGAGCTTCCAGAACGTGCTGGCCCTGTTCAAGAACAAGGGCACCCGCATCGTCATGCTGATCTTCGGCATCGGCATCTTCGCCAACACCATCAACTACTCCGTCCAGGTCTATTACTACACCGAGTACATGGGCATGACCTCCGAGCAGGTGGCCCTGGCCACCTTCGTCTTCGGCGTGGCCAGCGTGTTCTGCGCCTACCTGGTGGAAAAGCTCATGATCAAGCTGGACAAGAAGATGTCCTGGATGGTGGCCATCGGCCTGGAGGCCTTGGTGCTCATCGTGGCCATCGGCTTCTTCATCAAGGCCGGCTCCAGCAGCATGGCCGCCCTCATGGTCACCATGCTCCTCATGGGCCTGGGCAACGCAGCGGTCTATCAGGTCCCCTGGGCTATGATCCCCGACTGCGTGGACGTGGACCAGCTGGCCGACCCCAACGGCAAGAGAAACGACGGCATCGTCTTCGGCGCGGTGGCCTTCGTCCAGAAGGCCTGCGGTGCCCTGGGTGCCCTGGTGCTGGGCATCCTCATCGACATGGCCGCCGGGGATCCCAACGCCTACAAGTACATCTTCGCCTTCCTGGTTGGCGGCATCTACCTGCTCACCTGCCTCATCGTCAAGGCCTACCCCATCAGCAAGCAGCGGCATGACGACGTGATCGATGCCATCGAGGCCAGAGCCAACGGGCAGACCATCCAGATGGCCGACTTCAAGGACCTCATCTGAGCAAGGAAGGAGCACAGCAGCATGAAAGTCAAGAAATATGTAGACCTGAGCTGGGAGCTGTCCGACACCGCCCCCATCTACCCCGGGGACCCGGAGCCCCACATCACCTACGGCACCCATACCCTGGAGAAGGACGGCTACAACCTCTCCGGCGTGTACACCGGGACCCAGACCGGCTCCCACGTGGATGCCCCCTATCACTTCAGTGACCAGGGCGACACCATCGATAAGATGGAGCTGGACTTCTTCTTCGGCCCCGCCGTGGTGGTCCGGGTGACCGACAAGCAGGCCGAGGAAGAGATCTCCATGGAGGATCTGGCCCCCGTGAAGGACCGCATCGGCCCCGGGACCATCGTCCTCTTCAACACCAACTGGTACCAGAAGCGGGGAACGGAGGCCTTCTACTCCCACCCCTATGTCTCCGGTGAGGTGGCCCACTGGCTGGTGGAGCAGGGTGTTCGGTTCATCGGCATCGACACCATGAACGCCGACTCCAGCACCAAGGGGATCTTCCCCGTCCATGACCTGTTCTCGGAAAAGCGTCTGATGATCGGGGAAAACTGGGCTTACCTGGACAAGATCGACTTCGACGACGGCCTCTGGGTGGCTGCCTTCCCCCTGAAGATCCAGGGCGTGGACGGCTCCCCCGTCCGGGCCGTGGCCATGCAGATCGAAGGCTAAAACCCTATAAAACGTCAAAAAATGACCGTCCACTGCAAAAGCAGTGGGCGGTCGTTTTCGTTGTGTCATTAGACCTCCAGCAGGGTCTGGGCGAAGTGGACGGTCTCCATTGCGTCGGGGGCGTAGTGGTCGGCCCCGATGCTGTCGGCATAGTCCTGGGTGATGACCGCGCCGCCCACCACCACCTTGCAGGGCAGGCCCGCCTTGCGGAGCTGGTGGATGGTCTCCTCCATGTAGGGAGCCGTGGTGGTCATCAGGGCAGACAGGCCCACCAGGGGAATCTGCTTCTCCCGGACGGCGGCCACGATGGTCTCCGGGGCCACATCCTTGCCCAGGTCCCACACCCGGAAGCGGTAGCTCTCCAGCAAGACCTTGACGATGTTCTTCCCGATGTCGTGGATATCGCCCTTGACGGTGGCCAGGATGATCTGGGGCTCGCCGGCGTTCTCTGCCGGGGGCAGGTAGCCCTTGAGGACCTGGAAGGCCTCCTTGGCGGCCTCGGCGCTCATGAGGAGCTGGGGCAGGAACAAGGTCCCCTTCTCAAAGCCCTTGCCCACCTCGTCCAGGGCAGGGACCAGCTCCTCGTTGATGATGTCTAAGATGGGTCGCCCGCCTTCGGCCAGGGTCTTGGCCTGGGCGGCAGCGGCCTCCTTGAGGCCCTTGCACACGGCCTGGTGGAGGGTCAGCTCCCCTTCCACCGCCTTGGGGGCGGGGGCAGCCGGGGCCGCGTCGCGGTAGGCCTCCATGTAGTTCTGGCACTGGTCGTCCATGCCGTACAGGGCGCAGTAGGCCCGATAGGCCCCCATCATGGCCTCGCTCTTGGGGTTGATGATGGCCCCGTCCAGGCCGCTCTGGAGGGCCATGGTGAAGAAGGCCTGGTTCAGCAGCTCCCGTCGGGGCAGACCGAAGGACACGTTGGACACGCCCAGGGCGGTCTTGACCCCCATAGCCTTGGCGGCCTGGATGGTCCCCAGGGTGACCTTGGCGTTCTCGGGACCGGCGCTGACGGGCATGGTCAGCCCGTCCACCAGCAGCTCCCGCCGGGGGATGCCGATCTCCTCGGCCCGGCGGATGATCTTCTCCGCGATGGCCACGCGGCCCTCCACGGTGGCCGGGATGCCGTCGTCATCCAGGGCCAGGCAGACCAGGCCGCCACCGTACTTTTTCACCAGGGGCAGGATGGTCCGCAGGCTCTCCTCCTTGCCGTTGACAGAGTTCACCAGGGCCTTGCCGTTGTACCGGCGCAGGGCCCGCTCCATGGCCACGGGGTCAGAGGTGTCTAACTGCAGGGGCAGGGGCGTGACCTCCTGGATGGCCTCCATGGTCCGGGTGAGGACTTCAGGCTCGTCCAGGCCGGGCAGGCCCACGTTCACGTCCAGGATGTGGGACCCGGCCTCCTCCTGGGTGAGGGCCTCGTTGAGCACATAGCCGGTATCCCCCTCCCGCAGAGCCGCCTGGAGCTTCTTCTTGCCGGTGGGGTTGATCCGCTCGCCGATGATCACCGGGGTCTTGCCATCCAGGGCCACCGTCTGGCAGTAGGAGGAGATGAAACACACGTTCTTCTCCGTGACCTCCGGCAAAGGCAGGGCACTGGTGGCCTCGATGAGGGCCTTGATGTGGGCGGGGGTGGTGCCGCAGCAGCCGCCCATCACCGTAGCCATGGGGGCCAGGGGCAGCATCTGGGCGGCAAAGTCGGCGGGATCCACGTCGTAGACTGCCTTGCCACCCTCGCTCCGGGGCAGACCGGCGTTGGGCTGCAGGAGCAACGGCGTGGAGGAATCCTGCCAGAAGGCCTCGAACACCGGAGCCATCTCGTTGGGACCTAAGCCGCAGTTGATGCCGAAGACATCCACCCCCAGGCCCTCCAGCAGGGCCACGGCGGCCCGGGGAGAGCCGCCGGTGAGGAGCTTGCCAGAGGCATCGAAGATGAGGCTGGCAAAGATGGGCAGGTCGCAGTTCTCCTTGGCGGCCACCACAGCGGCCTTCATCTCGTACAGGTCGCTCATGGTCTCGATGAGGATGGCATCCGCCCCGGCCTGGGCCGCTGCCCGGATGGGCTCGGCAAAGGCGGTGACGGCCTCCTCAAAGTCCAGGTCGCCGTAGGGCCGCAGCAGCTTGCCGGTGGGGCCGATGTCGGCCACCACATAGCCGTCGGTGACCCCGGCCTGGGCCATGGCCGCCCGGACGTTGCCCACGGCGGCGGTCATGACCTGCTGGCAGGTGACCCCATAGGGGGCCAGCTTGGCGGCGGTGGTCCCGAAGGTATTGGTGGTGATGAGGCGGCACCCGGCCTCCAGATACTGCCGGTGCACGCTCTGGACAGCGGCAGGCTCCTGCATCCCCCACACGTCCGGGAGCAGTCCCTCAGGCAGGCCGGCGGCCTGGAGCATACTGCCCATGCCACCGTCAAAATACAGGCGACGCTCGCGGATGGCTTTCAAAATGTCTTTCATGGGACAGCTCCCCTTTCGTGATGTTCGTTTATGTGGTCTCTGCCCGGAAGGGGCAGTCTTTCTTTTGGCAGCGCATACATTTCTGCCCGCAGAGCTCCTCCTCCCGGTCGCTGATGCCCACCACGGCGGTGATGGATTTCTCCGGCACCAGCATCCCGGCGGCGGTGAGGGTCAGGCCCATGCGCTTTGGGGCCTCCAAAAAAGCCAGGACCTGCCCCTGGGCGGTCAGGTCCCAGTCGCCGTAACCGGGGCTGAAGGGCGGGGTCAGGTACTCCCCTGCCCCTAAGGATGCCTGCAGCTCCTGGCAGAGCCGGGCGCAGAGCTGATCCAGCCAGACGGCGCAGACCGCCTGGCCCACCGCCGCCTTGGCCATGGACTGGGCCGTCCAGCGGCGCAGGAGCCGGTCCGTCTCGCCCCCCAGGGTCACTGCGTAGAGGTAGCCCTCCCGGCAGTGGCGCAGGTGATACGCCAGGTCCCGGCTGGCGGCGGTGAGACGGTCCGTCTCCATCCGCCGGGAGAGCTGCCGGGGATGGACCGCCCGGTCCAGCTCCGCCCGACAGGCCTCCACCAGGGCCAGCACCTCCGGGGACAGGGCCTGCCCCCGGTAGCCTAAGTAGCGGGAGACCTCCCGCAGATCCAGATCCTGCTGTCTCATTCGGTGTCCTCCCGTCCGGCCAGGCGGATGCCCGCCAGGGCCAGAGCGCAGACGAACCAGAAGATCAGCATGACCCGGGGATAATTCCAGATATAGTCGGCCATGCCGCAGAGCATGGTGCCCAGCAGGGCGGTGATCCCGCCTAAGATGACCATGCGGACACCGGGGTCACAGGTCGCCTGCAGGACAGCCTTGGCCCCCTTCTTGGCGGTCCAGAAAATGCCGCCCACGAAGGTCACCAGGCCCAGCAGGCCGGTCTCGCACCAGACCTGCAGGTAGATGTTGTGGCAGTGGACGAATTTATCGTGGCCATGGAAGAGGTTCAGGTCCGCGATGGCCTCCCGGACGGCATCCGACCCCAGGCCCGCCCCTAAGACGGGCCGCTGGGAGAGGAACTCCCCGGCGGCGTAGTACAGAGGGAAGCGGCTGCTGGTGGAGCTGTCCGACGAGTCGAAAATGGTCAAAATACGGTTGAAGATGCTGTCCGGCAGGAAGGGGATGGCCGCGAAGACCAGGAAGACGCAGGCAGGGATGAGCTTCCGGTTCCACAGCAGCACGAAGAGGGCCGCTGCAAAGAACAGGCCGATCCAGCTGGCCCGGGAATAGGTCATGATGAGGGCCACGCAGCCCACCGCTGTGGCGAAGAAGCCCAAGAAGCGGCCGCCCCAGCCCCGGCTGCCCAGCATCAGGGCCACGGCCACCGGGATAAGCAGCAGCAGGACCTCGCCGAAGGCGTTGGGGTTCTCGAAGAAAGAGAACACCCGGCCGGGCATATTCTTGTTCAGCTCCAGGGTCACGTCCACATAGGAGGGGTTGACCTCGATGCCGCTGGCCCGCTGATAGAAGCCGTAGACCGACATGACGATGAGGCCCACAGAGGAGGCCCCCGCCAGGCGCATCAGGTGCTCCCGCCGCTCCACGGTGCTCACCACCACAAGGACGCAGAGCAGGCAGGCCCCGTAATACATCAGGAAGCGGTAGGACAGGTCCGGGTAGGCCGACAGAGGCCAGGCCAGCAGGACGGTCCCGCCGAAGGCCGCCAGCCAGGGGCCGATGGCGGCCAGGTCCAGCTTCCACCCCGGCTTCCGGGTCCCGGCGAAGCAGGCCAGGACGAAGCAGAGGATGAACCCGGCGAAGCTGTAGCCGTTGCTCCACTGCTCATAGGGGATGACCAGGAACAGCAGCATGAGCCAGGCCACCAGCAGGGGCAGGTTCTCCAGGGCGCTGAAGGCCAGCCGGAAGAAGAAGCTTTCCTCCCAGACGGCCTTCCCCTTTTGATAGATCCACTGGAGGATCCGGGTGGGGATGTTCACCAGGAAGGTCAGCAGACGGCAGAGGAGGCTGCTCTCCCAGGCCCGGGAGAGGACCCCTTCCCGGGCGGCGAAGCCCACGATGGCGCTGCCTGCGCACCAGTTTCTCAGGCCGGAGCCGATGCCCCGCAGGAGCACAGCCAGCAGGCTGTGGTCATACCAGGCGGTCAAAGTCCGCCAGAGGGGGGCCAGAAGACAGCAGAGGACACTGCTGTTGACAGTTTCCAAAAACGCTCCCTCCTTTCGTTGGAGTACGGTCAGCCCTTGCTGTTCTTATACCAGTACAGCAGGGACAGGATGAAAAAGTGCTTTTTGCACACCAGGTCGGCCACAATCTGCTTGTTCCGGCCCAGGCCCTGGGGACGGATGGCCTGGATGGCCTCCTGCATCTCCGCCCGGGCGCAGAACTCCTTCACCTTGCGGCGTTTCTTCGCCAGGGGCGCAGGGTTGCTGGCGGCAAATTCGTTGCCGATGGCGATGAGCAGGCCCGCCCAGTTGGAGTTCTCCTTCCACAGGGGCTGGTCGTCTCCCAGGCCGTAGCGGAGGGCCAGAGCCTCCTTGGCCTTCATGAAGGCGGTGAAGGTCTTCATGTAGTCGGGCAGATACCGCCGGGTGACGGAGACCGGGTTCTGCAGGTAGTAGTACACCGGCCCCTCGATCATAGCCAGCTTTTTGGCGTGGCAGAAGTATTCCAGCAGGAAGAGCTCGTCCTCCAGGTAGGCCCCAGCAAAGGTGATCCGGTTGGTGCGGATGATCTCCGCCGTGAACAGGAACCGCCAGATAAAGCCGTTGAGCACCTCCCCCGGCTGGCCCAGGCGCTGGCCCAGCAGCCGGTTCACGATGCCCCGGTGGATCTCCTCCGGGCCGTAGGTCCCGGCGGGCATGGCCCCCGGCTCCAGCTCGCTGCGGCCATCAACCTCTACCTTATTATGGGAGCCTCCAGCGGAGTCCGCCCCGTTGTTCACCAGGGCGGCGTGCATCAGGGCCAGGGCATCCGGCGGGAGCCAGTCGTCCGCATCGGCAAAGGCCAGGTAAGTCCCCCTGGCCTCGGCCATGCCCAGGTTCCGGGCGGAGCTGACCCCGCCGTTCTCCTTGTGCAGGACCCGCACCCGGGGGTCCTCCCGGGCGATGGCATCGCAGAGGGCACCGCTGCCATCGGGAGAGCCGTCATCCACCAGAAGCAGCTCCAGGTCATGGAAGGTCTGGCTCAGGATGGAGTCGGCACACTTGCGCAAAAAGGCTTCTGCCTTGTACACAGGCACGATCACCGAGATCTCAGGCATAGTCGTTCCTCCGAATGTGCGTTCTTACTGGCCGCAGGCAGCCTTCAGCTGCTGGGCGCGGTCGGTCTTTTCCCACAGGACCCCCAGGTCCTCCCGGCCCATGTGGCCGTAGGCAGCCAGCTGGCGGTAGATGGGCTTCTGCAGCTCCAGGTCGCGGATGATGGCGGTGGGGCGCAGGTCAAAGGTCTTGCGGACGGCCTCTTCC
>CAYNZG010000030.1:0-10876 GCA_964401525.1 uncultured Ruminiclostridium sp. | reverse complement strand
TCAGCGCAGGATGCTCATGTAAGCGGGGCGGATGATCTTCCCGGCCCCCACCAGCTCCTCCATCCGGTGGGCGCTCCAGCCCACGATGCGGGCGATGGCGAAGAGGGGGGTGTACAGCTCCAGGGGGATGTCCAGGATCTCGTAGAGGAAGCCGCTGTAGAAGTCGATGTTTGGGCTGACACCCTTGTAGATGGGGCGGCTCTCCGCAATGAGCTTGGGGGCCAGCTCCTCGATGGTGTCGTACAGCTCCAGGTCCCGGTCCCGGCCCTTGGCCCGGGCCAGATCCCGGACGAAGTCCCGCAGGACCTGCTCTCTGGGGTCGGAGATGGAGTAGACCGCGTGGCCCATGCCGTAGATGAGGCCGCTGCGGTCGAAGGCCTGCTTGCCCAGCAGACGGCGCAGATAGGTCTCCACGGCCCCGCGGTCCTCCCAGTTGGGGACCTGGGCCTTCAGGTCCTGCATCATCTCGATGACCTTCAGGTTGGCACCGCCGTGGCGGGGCCCCTTCAGGGAGGAGAGGGCGGCGGCGGTGGTGGCGTAGGTGTCGGACCCGGAGGAGGTCACCACCCGGGTGGTGAAGGTGGAGTTATTGCCGCCGCCGTGCTCCATGTGGAGGATGAGGGCGGTGTCCAGGGCCTTGGCCTCCTGGACGGTGTAGGTCTTGTCTGGCCGCAGGAGCTGCAGGAAGACCTCCGCTGTGGAGAGGGTGGGGTCCGGCCGGTGGATGTACATGCTCTGGTCGTTCTCGTAGTGATTGTAGGCGTGGTAGCCATAGACCGCCAGCATGGGGAACTCCGCGATGAGGCGGATGCACTGGCGGAGGCTGTTTTCCAGGGTCCCCAGGGAGGCCTGCTCGTCGTAGTTGGCCAGGGTGAGGACGCTGCGGGTCATGGAGTTCATGATGTCGTGGGAGGGGGCCTTCATGATGACATCCCGGGTGAAGTTGGTGGGCAGGGTCCGGCAGGAGCCCAGCTGGGCGGCGAACTCCGCCTGCTCGGCAGGGGTGGGGAGCTGGCCGAAGAGCAGCAGGTAGGCGGCCTTTTCAAAGCCGAATTCCTCCGGCCCCAGGCCCCCGATGAGGTCCTTGATGTTGCAGCCGCGGTACCACAGCTCGCCCTCGCAGGGGATGCGCTGGCCCTTCTCATGGCGGAAGGAGACGATGTTGGAGATCTTGGTCAGTCCCGTGAGCACACCCACGCCGTTCTCATCGCGCAGGCCACGGTTGACCCCGTATTCCCGGAAGAGGGCGTCGGGGATGGTGTCGTTGCGGATGCACAGGTCGGTCTGGCGGGTGGCGTATTCTTCAAGGGGTAGGCGCTGCATAGGTTTCACCTGCTTTCTCTGCTTCCTGTTCGATGATGGATTCCAGCCGGGCGATCTGGCCCAGGAGGTCGATGAAGTCCTCCTCGCCGTAGGCCTTCATGACCCGCTGGTTGAAGTCGGCCAGCAGGGCGTGCTGGGCCTGGGCGGATTCCCGGGCGCTGTCGGTGAGCTGGAGGTAAGTGCCCTCCTGCCCGTCCCCGTCGTGGGTCCACAGGACATAGCCCTTCCGCTGGAGGTCCCGGGCCACCTTGGACACCCGCCCCTCAGGCAGGTGGAGGGCCTGGGCCAGGTCCTTGAAATAGATCTTCTCGCTGCCGGTGTCCTTGGCGTGCTTGAACAGCAGCCACATGAGGACATAGTCTGCCGAGGCCATCTCCTGGAAGATGTTCTGCACGGCCTGGCTGGGATAGTGCACCCCTGTGCCATAGGGGAGGATGGTGCGCAGGGATGGGGTCAGGTCAGGATGTTCGTTTGACATTGGGGTTCACCTCTGGAAAAATATGTCGAATTTGTTAACAAAGTTAGCTTTTGGTGGGGAGAAAAGGCCCCCGAAGGGGCGAGACCGCAGGGATCAGGGGGTCCGGACACCGGCGTGGAGCTTGCTCAGGATGCGGATATATTCCTGGGCATCCTCCGGGCCGAGACGCTCCAGCATCCGCGCGACGGCGGCGATGACATCCTCCCGGATGCGCTGGATGAGAGCCTGTCCCTGGGGCAGGAGGGTCACGATGACCTGGCGGTTGTCGCCGGGGTCGTGGGACCGGGAGATATACTCCTTCTTCTCCAGGCGGCTGAGCAGGGCGGCGATGCGGGCGGTGGAGACCACCATGTTTCGGCTCAGCTCCGCCGGATGGGCGTGGTTCTGATGGGTCATCAAATAGTGCAGGACGAAGAATTCGCCCCGGGTCATTTTGGAGAGCATTTGTTCGGCCGGCTCCCGCAGCATCCCGAGATTCAGGCTGAGCAGCTCAGAGGCTAGGGCCTCATACTCTGTTTGCAAAGGATCACTTCCCTGTCCTTGATATGGTTGATTGCTAACTTTGTTAGATAGAATACCAAATTTCTCCAAGAAAGTCAAGGGGAAGGTAGTCGAAGGACTTCCGTGGGGCCCAGGCTGCGGAGCAGACGGCGTAAGCCGGTCCGGAGCCGTTCCCGGGCGGCGGGGTCCAGTTGGCGGAAGCTGCGCAGGCCCGCCAGGGCCTGGGGGACCAGAGCTTCCTGCCAGTCGGTGAGGGTGTGAGCCTGCCCGGCCCGGAGCAGGTGGAAGAGGACCTCCACGAAGGCGGCCCGCTCCTCCGGGGTCAGGGAGGCGAGCCAGCGGCGGAGGATAGCAGCCCGTCGGCGGCCGGAGGCAGACTGCCGGGGGAGCCGCTGAAAGCGGGTCCCGGCTACGGCCCAGGTGAAGGGGTCGTGCTGGCCCACGATGCCGCGGCCCCAGCTGGGGACGATCTGGCTCCGGCGGTCCTGGCGGAGCAGGGTGCCCACCGGGGACCCCTGGGGCAGGTAGTGGTGGACCCGGGGAGCCAGCGCACGGTAGGCGGGGGTGCAGGTGAGGTCCTGGGAGAAGCCGGGCCCGTCGAAGCTGTCTACCGACAGGATCCGGCGGCGGACGGTGGGATGGGCGTAGAGAGCGGCCCAGAGGGCCAGATTCCCGCCCTTGGAGTGGCCGCCCAGCCGGAGCTTGCCGGGGTACCGGGCCGCGACTTGGGCCAGGTAGAGTGCAGCCTGCTTCTGGGCGGGGATGGGGTCCGGTCCGGCCAGACGGAAGGCCTCCTGCCAGCCCACCAGGGTGTCGTCGGTCCCCCGGAAGGCCAGGTACAGGGTGCCATCGGGGAGGAGCCAGGTGACAGCGGCGAACTGGAGGCCCGCCTGCTCGTCCAGCAGGCTCACCGGGCTGTCCATCATCAGGGAGCCGAACCGGCGGCTGGCCGCCGCCTGGGTCACCAGAGCGGGGATCTGGCGGGCCATGACCACGCCGGTCCTGTCCCAGCCCCGCTGACGGCGCAGCACCGCTGCGGCCTGCTGGAGGGGGAGTGGCCCCGGGAAGGGGACCCGCTCGAAGGGGGCATAGACCACCATGGACAGGATGAGGCTGTCGATGGGGCAAAAGGAGGCCCGGGCCATCGGCAGATGACCTCGGACCTCCAGATAGTGCAGGCAGTTTTTGCGCCCCATGGGATCAGTACCCCAGGTCCTGCCCGATGAGGACCAGTTCACATTCCTGTACCTGGCCCAGCTTCCGCCAGAGGACGGTCAGGCCGTTGCAGATGCGCTCGGGGCTCTTGCAGTCCCAACATTTCAGCTCCTCCTTCATGGCGCAGGGGGTCTTCCGGCTGAGGCGGCGGGCATTCAGAGGAGCGGCGATGTTCCGGGCCCGCCACAGGGCTTCGTCATAGGTGGAGGCGACCTTGTTCTGCCCGGCCACCAGGTAGACCTTCTCCCGGGGGGCGATGGTGGAAGCGACCCGGTTGCCGGTGCCGTCGATGTTGATTATCTCGCCGGTCTCGGCGATGCCGTTGACGCTGGAGAGGTAGACCTGGGCGGCGGCCGCCTTGGCTAAGGTCTCCTGGCCGGGGGTCTTCCAGTGCCAGGCCACGTCGTTGTTTTCCTGTAACCGCTCATAGATCCCCATGTCCAGCAGGGTCATGGAGCCGCCGATGCCCACGGTCTTGCCGTGGATGCTCTCGGCCAGGTAGTCCGCCGCCTGCTGGGCGGTGTCAAAGTAGCGGAAGGAGAAGCCGCGGGCTTCTACGTTTTTCTGCAATGCTTCCAGGTTCATAAAGGGACCTCCTTGAAAATGGGATTAGGGGGTCATACAAAAAGCCGCAGGCCCTCAGGGAGAGGACCGGCGGCTTTTGCAGACGATATGATGACAAAAGCCGATGGATGCTTGCGGTAAGGCTCAGTCAGGCAGGGAGAAGCGTTCGCTGTATTCCTTGTAATACAGGTCGAAGTTGTGATCCCGCATTTCTTTCAGGCTGGAGATGTAGGCATGGGGATCGAACTCGTTGGCCTGGGTCTCGATGAGGCCCAGGGCGATGTTGGAGCAGTGGTCGGAGATGCGCTCGTAGTTGGTGAGCAGGTCGTTGAAGACGAAGCCCTGGTTCAGGGTGCAGATGCCCTGCTGGAGCCGCTCCACATGGTGGAGCTTCATCTCGTCGCAGAGGGTGTCCACCACGTCCTCCAGCGGCTCGATGCGATAGGCCAGGGCCAGGTCGTTGTTGATGAAGGCGGTGAAGGTGTTGTGGCTGATCTCGTTGACGGCATCGAACATGATGCGCAGCTCCTGCTGGGCGGCCTCAGAGAAGGTGATGCCCTTTTCGTGGATCTCCTTGGCGCACTCAGCGATGTTCATGGCGTGGTCGGAGATGCGCTCCACGTCGCCGATGGTGTGGAGGAACTTGGTGATCTCCTTGGTCTGGGCGGGGGTCAGCTCCTTGCTGGTGATCTTCATGAGGTAGTTGCCCAGCTTGTCCTCATACTTGTCCACCACGTCTTCCCGCTGGGCCACGAACTGGAAGGCCTTGTCGCTGTAGTTGCTGATGAGGTAGAAGGCATCCTCCAGGTTGGCCTTGGCCTCCAGGGTCATGTTGTTGATGGCCTCGCGGCTGTGCTCGATGGCCACGGCGGGGTGCTCGATGAAGCGGGACTCCAGGCGGGCGAAGTCCTCCTGCTCACGGCCGGCCTCCTCGGTATCCTTGAAGATGGCGCAGACCTGCTTTTCGATGAGGCCGATGAAGGGGGTCAGGACCAGCACAGTGGCGAAGCGGAAGAGGGTGTTCAGCCCGGCGATGGTCACGGTGTTCATGACGGTGTTCATGAAGCTGAAGCCGACCACGGCGTTGGCCGCGTAGAATATGATGCTCCAGATGATCACGCCCAGCACGTCGATGAGCAGGTAGACGAAGGCGGTGCGCTTGCCGTTGACGTTGGACCCCAGGGAGGACAGCAGCACCGGCATGGCTGCGCCGATGGCGATGCCCATGATGAGGGGATAGGCCACGGAGAAGGTGATGACGCCGGTGGCAGCCAGGGCCTGGAGGATACCCACGGCGGCGGAGGCACTCTGCAGCACGCAGGTGAAGAGCATGCCCACCACGATGCCCAGCACAGGGTTGGAGAAGGTGGTCAGCAGGTCCAGGAAGAACTCACTTTCCCGCAGGGGGGAGACGGCGCTGCTCATGGAGGACATGCCGAACATCAGCACGGCAAAGCCCATGAGGATATCGCCCAGGTGATTTTTCAGCTGGTTCTTGGAGAACATCCGCAGGATGATGCCGATGACTGCCACGATGCCCGTGAGGGTGGAGGTGGACAGCAGGGCGACCCAGCCGGAGCCGCCCTCCAGGGAGGACAGGCAGATGATCCAGCCGGTGACGGAGGTGCCCAGGATGGCACCCATGATGATGCCGATGGCCTGCTTGACCTTCATCATGCCGGAGTTGACGAAGCCGACCACCATGACGGACGTGGCCGAAGAGGACTGGATGATGGCGGTGACGCCGGTGCCCAGCAGAACCCCCTTGATGGGGCTGCCGGAGAGTTTATAGAGCACCAGCTCCAGCTTGTTGCCGGCTACCTTCTTCAGGCCGTCTCCCATGAGGGACATGCCGAAGAGGAAGAGGGCCACACCGCTGAGCAGTGCTATGACGTTGGAAATGCCCAAATTCACTCATCTCCTTTGTGATCGTCGGGGCGTTTTCAGATTGATATTCACTCGAATACAGTCTAATTTTATCCCAAAAGAAAAATTTGTCCACAGGAAATGTAAAATCTTTTTACACTGTCCGCGCCTTTCGGACATTTGCCTAAAAAGCCGGAGAAGAACGGGGGGAGATTCGCCGCTTTTTTTGGTTCGGTCCAGGTCTGTTCCGGGCCGGGGAGGCATACACATAAAGCAACCTGAACCACCGACGGAGGAGAGCTGAGCTTATGAATACCATCTACCAGGACATTGCCACCCGCACGGCGGGGGACATCTACATCGGCGTGGTGGGACCGGCCCGCACGGGGAAGTCCACCTTCATCAAGCGGTTTATGGAGACCATGGTCCTGCCCAACATCCCGGACGGCTACCGCCGGGAGCGGGCCCGGGATGAGCTGCCCCAGAGCGGCTCCGGCCGGACCATCATGACGGCCGAACCGAAGTTCGTGCCGGAGGAGGCCGTGGAAGTGGCGATGGAGGGCGGCGGAGCCTGCTCGGTCCGGCTCATCGACTGCGTGGGCTATCTGGTCCCCGGAGCGGTGGGTCAGCTGGAGGAGGACCTGCCCCGGATGGTCCGCACCCCCTGGTTCCCGGAGGAGATCCCCATGGCCGAGGCGGCGGAGATCGGCACCCGGAAGGTCATCGCCGAGCACGCCACCATCGGCATGGTGGTGACCACCGACGGGTCCGTCACGGACCTGCCCCGGTCGGCCTATGAGGAGGCGGAGGAGCGGGTGGTCCAGGAGCTGAAGGCCCTGGGCAAGCCTTTTCTGCTGCTGCTGAACTCTGCCCGGCCGGAGTCCGACGAGGCCCAGGCCCTGGCCGACGAGCTGGGCCGCCGGTATGATGTGACCTGCCTGGCGGTGAACGCCCTGACCCTCAGCCAGCGGTCGGTCACGGAGCTGCTGCGGTCGGTCCTCTATGAGTTCCCCCTCAATGAGCTGGCCCTGTCCCTGCCGGACTGGGTGGATGCCCTGCCCGCGGACCACCCCATCAAGGGGGAGATCTTTGGGGCCATCCGGGAGGCCATGGGGGACCTGCACCGCATCCGGGACGTGGCCCCTGTGGTGGAGGCCATCGGACGGTGCCCCCGGCTGTCTGACGCGGCGGTCACCGCCATGCAACTGGGCAGCGGTCAGTGTCAGGCCAGGCTGGACCTGCCCAGGAGCCTGTTCTACGAGACCATGTCCGACCGGATCGGCATGACCATCCGGGACGACGGGGAGCTCATGACCCTGCTGGCCGAGCTGGCGGGGGTCAAGGCGGCCTACCAGCAGGTGGCCGCCGCCATGGAGGAGGTCCGGGCCACCGGCTACGGCATCGTCATCCCCGAGGCCGGGGAGCTGGAGTTAGAGGAGCCGGAGATCATCAAGCAGGGGGGACGCTATGGGGTCCGCCTGCGGGCCAAGGCCCCGTCCATCCACATGATCCGGGCGGACATCCAGGCGGAGGTCTCGCCCATCGTGGGCAGCGAGAAGCAGTCGGAGGAGATGCTCCACTTCCTGCTCCGGGAGTTCGAGGGGGAACCGGAGAAGATCTGGCAGTCCAACATCTTCGGGCGGTCCTTCCACGAGCTCATCAACGAGGACCTGGCCACCAAGCTCAAGAACATGCCGGAGGATGCCCGGCAAAAGATGCAGCAGACCCTGGAAAAGATTATTAACGAAGGATCCGGCGGCCTGATCTGCATCATTTTATGAAACGAAGAAAGAATTGATTTTTCCCATCGGCTCACCTATAATATAAATTAGAAGCGTATGCTTACAGTGTAAAAGGAGAGAGACCGATGATCTTCACAGTGGATATTGGCAATACCGTGGTCACCATGGGCCTGTTCAGCCCGGAGGGAGACTTGAGCTTCCGCGGGTCCATCAAAACGGATAAGAACAAGACCCCGGACCAGATCGCCATCGATGTGCTGGATATGTTCCGTCTGAAGCGGGCGGACATCATGTCGGTCACCGGCGCGGTGGTCTCCAGTGTGGTCCCGCCCATGACGGCGGCCATGGCCGACGCCATCCGCCAGCTCTGCGGCGTGCGCCCCATGGTCATCGGCCCCGGGGTGAAGACCGGCATGAACATCCGGGCGGAGATCCACAACCAGCTCGGCTCGGATATCGTGGCCTATTCCGTGGCCGCCCTGCAAAAATACACCGCTCCCATCATCGTCATCGACATGGGCACCGCCACCACCTTTTCCTATCTGGGGAAGAACACCTACGAGGGCTGCGTCATCGCCCCCGGTCTGCGGATCTCTCTGGAGGCCCTGTCCGGCCGGGCCGCCGAGCTGCCCCACATCTCCATCGAGGCTCCCGACTCGATCCTGGGCCGGAGTACCATCGATGCCATGCGGGCGGGGGTAGTCTACGGCCACGCGGGCATGATCGACAGCCTCATCCAGCGGATGGAGGAGGCCGCCGTCCCGGCGGCCACGGTGGTCATGACCGGTGGCCATGCCAAGCCCATCCTCAAGCACTGCAAGCGGGATATCCTCTATGACGAAAACCTCATCATCGACGGCCTGTTCTACCTCTACCAGAAGAATCAGGACCGCCGGAGACGGAAAAGCGACTGAACAGCGCGGTCCGGCCCCCAAACGGGAGGTCGGACCGCGTTTTTTTGAAAGTGACAAAGAAAAAAAGTTCAGAAAAGATATTTTTATAGAGTGCGCTATTGCAAATCTGCAAGATTGACACTATAATGATTCACCAGGAGAGAAAACATTTGAAAGAGGAGGCCTTGTCTATGAAGGCATTATCTACCCTGGCACAATCTGTTCAGGCATCCACCACCATTGCGATCGACACCAAGTTCAAAAAAATGCGGGCTGACGGCATCGATGTCATCGGCTTCGGCATGGGTGAGCCTGATTTCCCCACCCCCGAGCACATCAAGGAGGCGGGGATCCGCGCCATCCAGGAGAACCAGACCAAGTACACCCCTACCCCCGGCACCCTGGCTGTCCGTGAGGCAGTCTGCAAGCGGATGCTGGAAGACTGGGGCGTTTCCTATACCACCGACGAGATCACCGTGACGGGCGGTGCCAAGCACGTGCTCTACGCCGTCCTCAAGACCCTGGTGAACCCCGGGGAAGAGGTCATCCTGCCCGCACCCTACTGGGTGAGCTACTATGAGCTCATCAAGATGGTGGGCGGCGTGCCCGTGGTCATCACCACCACCGAGGAGAACGGCCTGAAGATGACCCCCGACCAGCTGAAGGCTGCCATCACCCCCAACACCAAGGCCATCATCCTGAACAACCCCAGCAACCCCACCGGCATGATGTACGACAAGGCTGCCCTGGAAGAGATCGCAAAGATCTGCGTGGAGGCCGACCTGTATGTCATCTCCGACGAGATCTACGGCAAGCTGACCTTTGACGGCCGGACCTACACCTCCTTTGCCTCCCTGGGCGAGGAGGTCAAGCGCCGCACCATCCTGGTCAACGGCGTGTCCAAGACCTATGCCATGACCGGCTGGCGCATCGGTTTTGCCGCCGCCGACCGCTCCATCATCAAGGTCCTGAACAACTACCTGAGCCACTGCATGTCCGGCACCAGCGCCATCTCCCAGGCTGCCGCTGTGGAGGCCTTTGCCGGCTCCCAGGAGGAGATCGAGAAGATGCGCGCCACCTTCGAGGAGCGCCGGAACTATATGTACGGTCGCATGAACGCCATCCCCGGTGTCCACGGTGTCCACTCCGAGGCCACCTTCTATATGCTCATGAACCTGGATGAGCTCATCGGCAAGACCCTGTACGGCAAGGAGATCCGCAACGCCGACGACTTCGCCGACCTCTTCCTGGAGAAGGGCCTGGTGGCTGTGGTCCCCTGCACCGGCTTCGGTGCCCCCAACTATGTCCGCTGGTCCTTCGCTGTGTCCATGGACAACATCAAGGCCGGTCTGGACCGCCTGGAAAAGTTCCTGGCCGAGGCCTGAGCCATTCCGTTCAACTACGTATCCCCCTGCCGGACCCGGCAGGGGGATTCTGTGATTTATTCTACCCAAGCAGAAAGAACAGGTGATTTTGGATGAAAGAGATCTACGAAAGCCCCTTGGCCTCCCGCTATGCCAGCAAGGAGATGCTCTACCTTTTCTCGCCGGACAAGAAGTTTACCACCTGGCGGCGGCTCTGGATCGCCCTGGCCCGGGCGGAGATGGAGCTGGGTCTGCCCATCACCCAGGCGCAGATCGACGAATTGGAGCGGGAGAAGGACCACATCGACTATGACCTGGCGGCGCAGAAGGAGAAAGAGCTGCGCCACGATGTCATGGCCCATATCCACACCTATGGGGCCGCCTGTCCCAACGCCATGCCCATCCTCCACCTGGGGGCCACCAGCTGCTATGTGGGGGACAACACCGACCTCATCATCATGGGGGAGGCCCTGGAGCTGATCCGGGACAAGCTGGTGCGCATCCTGGCCGCCCTGGGGAAGTTCGCCGCGGAGCACAAGGCCCTGCCCACCTTGGGCTACACCCACTATCAGGCCGCCCAGATGGTCACCGTGGGCAAGCGGGCGACCCTGTGGATGAACGAGCTGCTCATGGACCTGGAGGAGGTGGAGTATCGCCTGTCCCGCCGGATGCTGCTGGGCAGCAAGGGGACCACCGGCACCCAGGCCAGCTTTTTGGAGCTGTTCGGCGGCGACCAGGAAAAGGTCCTGGAGCTGGACCGGAAGATCGCGGCAGAGATGGGCTATGAAAAGACCCAGCCGGTCTCCGGCCAGACCTACACCCGCAAGGTGGACTCCGCCATCCTGGCCACCCTCTCGGGCATCGCCCAGTCGGCCCACAAGTTCGCCACGGACCTGCGGCTGCTCTGCCACATGAAGGAGGTGGAGGAGC
>CAYNZG010000029.1:4700-10892 GCA_964401525.1 uncultured Ruminiclostridium sp. | reverse complement strand
CCGGCACAGGTCCCAACCTACCTCAACGGGGTCCAGGGGCGAAGCCCCGGCGCTCGTTTCTCCCCATTTTCTCCGGAGAAAATGGGGGACTGTTGGGGGTGCCGCTCGCTCAGTGGAAGACCAGGAGCATGACCATGCTCAGGGCCACCACCAGGATGGAGGCCGGGGCGGAATACTTGCAATAGCGGCCCCAGCTGATATGGTGGCCGTCCCGGGCGGCAATGGAGGTACCCGCCACGTTGGCCGAGGCCCCGATGGGGGTGGCGCTGCCGCCGATGTCCGTACCCATGGCCAGGGTCCAGGCTAAGGTGTCCAGGGGAACCCCCATGGTGGCCGACAGAGAGTTGATGACCGGCACCATAGTGGCAGCGAAGGGGATGTTATCCACAAAGGCCGAGGCAATAGCCGACAGCCAGAGGATCACCACCACCATGATGGTGAGGTCCCCGCCGGTGATAGCGGCGATGCCGCCAGCCAGCGCTTCCAGCACGCCGGTCTCCTCCAGGCCGCTGACCGCCACGAAGAGGCCGATGAAAAACAGCACCGTCTCCCAGTCTACCCGTCGGATGAGATGGAGAGGGGCCCGGTTGGTAGCCAGGGTGACGATGGCCGCCAGGATGCCCACCGTGGCCACGGTCAGGCCGGTCATGGCGTGGGTGATGAGCAGAACGACCACCACCGCAAAAATGACCACGCTGACGCCGAACCGCTTCCGGTTGGGGATGGCCCCCTTGGGGTCCAGCCCCTTGGCCGCCAGGGCGGCGTAGTCCACCGTGGAGACCAGCTCCTTGCGGAAGCAGAAGTAAAAGAAGGGGACCGAGACGATCAGCCCCACCAGGGCGATGACCCCGGTATTTTGCAGAAAGTCAAAGAAGGAATAGCCCAGGGCCGTGCCGATGATGATGTTGGGCGGGTCGCCGCTCATGGTAGCCGAGCCGCCCAGGTTGGCGGTAAAGATCTGGGCGATGATGAAGGGGACCGGATCAAACTCCAGCAGGTGACCCAGCCGCACACTGGCGACCGCCAGGAAGAGGATGACGGTGATGCTGTCGATGAACATGGACAGCACCGCTGACAAGATCATAAAACACAGAAACAGAGGGGCGGGCTTATAGTGCACGGCCTTGGCCAGCCGCAGGCAGAGCCAGTCGAAAAAGCCCGCTTCGCTCATGCCTTCCACCATGATCATCATGCCGGTGATGAACAGGATGGTGCTCCAGTTGATGCCGGTGTTCATGGCGCTGCTGTGCTCGCCGCCGGCATACCAGAAGGTCGGCTCCAGCATGCTTTCAAAGCTCAACGCGATGCGGACCCCATCCCAGCTGTGCATACAGCCCAGGAAGACGATGACCAGGGTGGCCGCCCCTGCGACCAGGGCCACCAGGTATCGGGGGCGCTTCTCCCGCACGATCTCCACGAACATGATAACAAAAATGACGATGGCTAAAATCTGACTTAACATGGAATGTGTTCTCTCCTTACTGTTCGGCCTGTCCGGTCGTAACCCCACATGGGACATGATATGTCCCGCCGGACAGACCCATTCCTGATCGTGTGTGTTTTGTTGTGTGTGCCTGTGTTCGGTGTCGTGTGTGCTCGTGTGTGATTTTCCTGTTTCTTTCAACCTCCCCATGAAAAGGAAACGGAGCAGGGCTTTGAAAAAGTCCTGCTCCCGTTTGGAGTGCGCTATTGGGAGCAGTTGCTCTCGTTTCCGTTCCGCTCAGCCCTCGTGATGAAGGAAAGCGTCAAATTTACAAAGCTGTTCGCAGACGCCGCAGCCCACGCACTGGGTCGGATCCACCACGGCCTTCTTTTCCTTCCAGGAAATAGCCGGGCAGCCAATGCGCATGCACTGCTTGCAGCCCTTGCACTTGTCCGGGTCCACGGACACCGGCGGGTGCTTTTCCACAGTCTTCAGCAGAGCGCAGGGGCGACGGGTGATGATGACGGAGGGCTCCTGGGCGGCCAGCTCCTCCACCACGGCCTCCTCGGTAGCCTTCAGATCGTAGGGATCCACCACCCGGACCCGGCGGATGCCCATGGCCCGGCACAGGGTCTCCAGGTCGATCTTCCCGGCGGGCTCGCCCCGGAGGTTCTTGCCCGTGGTGGGGTTCTGCTGGTGACCGGTCATGCCGGTGATGGAGTTATCCAGAATGATGACGGTAGAGTTGCTCTGGTTATAGGCGATGTTGGCCAGGCCCGTCATGCCGGAGTGCATGAAGGTGGAGTCGCCCAGCACAGCCACGGTCTTGCCCTCGCTCTCCTGACCCAGGGCCTTGTTGAAGCCGTGGATGGAGCTGACGGAGGCACCCATACATTCGCAGGTCTCGATGGCGTACAGAGGCTCATAGGCCGCCAGCGTGTAGCAGCCGATGTCGCCCAGGACTGTGACCTTGTGCTTGGCCAGGGTATAGAACAGGCCGCGGTGGGGACATCCTGCGCAGAGGACAGGGGGACGGCCGGGGACGGTCTCGTCCAGGCTGACCCGGGCCTTCTCCTGATCTCGGAGCTTTTCAGCCACCAGGCCCTGGGAAAATTCTCCCACCAGGGGCATGGCCTCCTTACCCAGGACCTCCAGGCCCAGGGCACGGCAGTGCTCCTCGATGATGGGGTCCAGCTCCTCCAGCACGATGACCTTGTCCACCTGGGCGGCAAAGTCCAGGATCTTCTGGCGGGGCAGGGGGTTCACCAGGCCCAGCTTCAGGATGCAGGCCTGCTCCCCGAAGACCTCCCGGGCGTACTGATAGCTGGTGGAGGAGGTGATGATGCCCACGGAGGTATCCTTCCCCATCTCCATCCGATTCAGGTCGGTGGTCTCTGCAAAGGCGATGAGCTTCCGGGTCCGCTCCTCCACCAGGGGGTGGCGGGGCCGGGCGTTGCCGGGGACCATGACATACTTGGGGATGTCCTTCTCATAGGGACGGGCAGGTGCCTCCTTGCGCTCCCCCAGCTCCACGATGCTCTGGGAATGGGAGATGCGGGTGCACATCTTTAAAAAGACGGGGGTGTCGAATTCCTCCGACAGGGCGTAAGCCGCCTGGGCGAACTGGCAGGCCTCCTGGGAGTCCGCCGGTTCCAGCATAGGCAGCTTGGCGGCGATGGCATAGCGGCGGGAGTCCTGCTCGTTCTGAGAGGAGTGCATCCCTGCGTCGTCGGCCACGCAGATGACCATGCCGGCGTTGACGCCGGTATAGGATATGGTAAAGAGCGGGTCGGCCGCCACATTCACGCCCACGTGCTTCATGACGCAGGCAGACCGCTTGCCCGCCAGCGCCGCGCCGAAGGCCACCTCCATGGCGACTTTCTCGTTGGGTGCCCACTCGCAGTAGATCTCGGGATACTGAGCAGCCTGCTCGGTGATCTCGGTGCTGGGCGTTCCGGGATAGCTGGAGATCACGCAGCAGCCTGCCTCATAGAGGCCCCGGGCCGCGGCGGCATTTCCCAGCATAAGTTTTTTCATGGATCATGTCCCCTTTCTGGGATCCTGCCGGGGCCTTCCGCGCCTGGCAGTCATCAAACATATACAGGATAGATTTTACCATTCCTTCTTCCGTTCGTAAACACATTTTCTTGACAAAATTGTCGAGGACCGCCTGGGCTCCTCCGTGGATTCCACAGGTTCCTTATCCCCTCTCCCTCTTTCGACAACGGAAGGCAACAAAATGCGATTTTTCTTCCAAATTCTTCCTTTCCTGTCGAAAGTGCACGAAAGACGCGATATGTTTTTCGACTCTCTTGTTGTTTTCTTCCATTTTCCCCTTGAGTTCATTGTCCCATTGTGGTAAATTATGGTTGACCGGTCGAAATCCTATTCCAGAATAATGAAATGAAACGGGAAAGGCAGAAGCACCGCCTTCCCAGGGGGAGAGACACGCATGGAAAGTAAGAAAACTGTTCTGATCGCCGACACCAGCGAGGAGTTTCGCGCCGTTCTGGTCGAAGCGCTCCAGGAGGAGGAGGATCTGGAGGTGATCGGCCAGACCAGCGACGGCCAAGAGGCCATCCGCCTGGTCCAGGAGCTCACCCCTGACGTGCTGGTCATGGACCTGGTCCTGCACCGGGCGGACGGATATGACGTTCTGGACGCCATCCGTTCCTGCCGCGTGAGCACGCTGATCCTCTCCGGCTTTGCCCGGGGATCCATGGCCGAAGAGGTGGCTGCCAAAGGCGGGGATTACTACATGATGAAGCCCTGCCGCATCCCCTCGGTCATCGAACGGATCCGGCTGCTGGGCGCGCAGCACTGGTTCCGGGAGGCCGCACAGCCGGAGCCTTCCACCCTCCGGCAGACTCTGGAAGCCAATGTCACCGCCATCATCCACGAGATCGGCGTGCCCGCCCATATCAAGGGCTATCAGTACCTGCGGGAGGCCATCATCATGACCGTGGAGGACATGGACGTCATCAACGCCGTCACCAAGGTCCTCTATCCCGAGGTGGCCCGAAAGTTCGGCACCACCGCCAGCCGCGTGGAGCGGGCCATCCGCCACGCCATCGAGGTGGCCTGGGACCGGGGCGACCTGGACACCCTGCAAAAGTACTTCGGCTTTACCGTGAGCAACGCCAAGGGAAAGCCCACCAACTCCGAGTTCATCGCCATGATCGCCGACCGGCTCCAGCTCCAGCGGCGGCAGGGATGAGCTGATATCCTACCCTACCCTTCCTTTCTTTTCTTTGCTGCCACGCCTGGACTCATCGGCGAAACCGCCAGAGGCCGGGCGCGGCACTTTTTTCTTTTTCAAAAAATCTTGAAATGCCCGTTGACAAGCGGCGGGTCCGGTGGTATACTAATTGCCGTAAAATAAAGTAGGAAGGTTCCGCCTGCCTCACCTCCCGCAATCGAGCGAAGAGGTCAATACGGTTAGACAGCAGCCCCTGCGGATGCTTCTATCCTTCTGTGCGGATACCTTCTCAAGGTATCCATTTTTTGTATCCAAAAGAACTGGAGGTGCGTTCACTATCAGTAATCCGGCTCATCAGATCAACGAGGAGATTCGCGACAAGGAAGTTCGCCTGATTTCCGCCCAGGGTGAACAGCTCGGTATCATGTCTGTTGCAGAGGCCCTGGATAAGGCCAGCGAAGCAGAACTGGACCTGGTCAAGATCTCGCCCAACGCCGTCCCCCCCGTTTGCAAGCTCATGGACTATGGCAAGTACAAGTTCGAGCAGACCAAGCGCGACAAGGAGGCAAAGAAAAACCAGCGGGTCGTAGAAATCAAAGAAGTGCGTATGTCCCCGGGAATCGACGTCAATGATTTCAACGTCAAGGTCCGCAACGCCCAGCGGTTCCTGGCCGACGGTAACCGTGTCAAGGTCGCAGTCCGCTTCCGCGGCCGCGAAATGGCGCACACCGACATCGGCAAGCGTCTGCTGGAAAAGTTCGCAGAAGACTGCGCAGAAGTGGCGACCATGGACAAGGAGCCCAAGCTGGACGGACGTCACATGACCATGTTCCTGTCCTGCAAGCAGAGCAAGGAAACCAAAAAGGACAGCAAGAACAAAGACAACAAAAAGTAAAGGAGTTTTCCGCCATGCCTAAGATCAAGACTCACAGCGGCGCAAAGAAGCGCTTCTCTCTGACCAAGAGCGGCAAGGTCAAGCGTGCCCACGCCAATAAGAGACATATCCTGAACAAGAAGACCACCAAGCGTAAGCGCGGCCTCCGTGCAGGCGCATATGCGGACAGAACCAACGAGGCCGCTATCAAGCGCATGATTCTGTACAAATAAGAACCTGTACCACGATATTACCGACCGAATAATAGGAGGCTGACATACCATGGCAAGAGTTAAGGGCGCGATGATGACGCGCAAGAGAAGAAATAAGATCCTGAAGATGGCCAAGGGCTACTGGGGTGCAAAGTCCAAGCACTTCAAGATGGCCAACGAACAGGTCATGAAGTCCCTGACCTACGCATACGTGGGCCGCAAGCAGAAGAAGCGCAACTTCCGTCAGCTGTGGATCACCCGCATCAGCGCCGCCTGCAAGATGAACGGCATGAACTACTCCAACTTCATGCACGGTCTGAAGCTGGCTAACGTGGAGATCAACCGCAAGATGCTGGCTGAGATGGCTGTCAACGACAAGGCTGCCTTCACCGCTCTGACCGAGCTGGCAAAGTCCAAGCTGGCCTGAGCCCTTCCATAACGAAACGATGCCCCGAGAAGCACACTGCTTCTCGGGGCGTTTTTT
>CAYNZG010000029.1:0-4600 GCA_964401525.1 uncultured Ruminiclostridium sp. | reverse complement strand
GCTTCTCGGGGCGTTTTTTGTCTTTTCAGGCCTCGGCCTGGTGGGCCTTCTCATAGCGATAGGAGGCCACGGCGGGGACCAGGATCATCACCAGCAGGATGATCAGCATGATCCAGGGGTTCCGCAGGAAGGAACTGCCGATGATGGCCAGCCCGCCCACGGTCCAGACCTTCCCGCCCAGCCGGTGGGTGTAGTTCCAGTTCTCCTCATCCCGCAGGGTCCAGGGGAAGCGCAGACCCATGGTGTTGGTCTGCTTGCACTTGGGCAGGTAGTTGCCCACCAGGGTCAGGATGACTCCCAGCACCAGGAGCATCAGGAAGTTCACATCCATCGGCAGACCCAGGGCGGAGCCGTAGGTCAAAAACGCCGCCAGCCAGGAGACCACCGGGATGACCCAGAGGGTGACGGCCATGGGCTTGCGCTGGATGTTTCGCTTCTTCGGGTCCCACTCCATCACGGCCAGACAGAAGATCTGCAGCGCCGCCAGGAAGATGGGCAGGACAAAGACGGCATAGGGCTTGCTGCACCAGCCGTTGGCCTCTCCGGCCACGTCAAAGTGAATGGGCATCTGGTCCGGCAGCCGGCCCCAGAGGATGACCCCCGCTAAAATGGGCAGCAGAGTCACCAGTGTGGTGGCCAGCACCAGCCCTTTGTGTTCCTTCATGTACTTCATGATCCTTCCCCTTTCAATGCAGTGAGCCAAAGCATGATGTCCTCCAGCACGGAGGTGTTCAGCTCGTAAAAAATGTACTTGCCCTCCCGGTGATCCCGGATCAGATCCGCCTCCTTCAGCACCGAAAGGTGCCGGGAAATGGCGGCAGCCGTCACCGAAAAGTGGGCTGTGATCTCCCCGGCCGGGCGGCGGCCGGTCTTCAGCAAACTGAGGATCTCCCGCCGGGTGGGGTCCGCCAGGGCCCGAAGGGTGTCTTGCATTGCCATCCTGCCTTCCTCCTCATTTTACATTTAACTTAATTGTTAACCGTAGTATACAGGAAGGCCCCCTTGCTGTCAAGGGGGCCTTCCTGTTTTTTCACAAATTCAGTGGAGATAGTTCAGTGGGTCGATGGAGACATCATACTCGACCATCTCAAAATGCAGGTGGCTGGGGCTGGCACTCTCGGCGATGGCGGTGGTGCCCACCGTCCCCAGGACGGTCCCGGCCTCCACCGTGTCGCCCACCTGCACGCTGACCCCTTCTGCCAGGTTGGCATAGCGGCTCTCCATGCCCCGGCCATGGTCCACCACGACCGTCACGCCCAGCATGGGCTCGTTAGAGACCTCAGTGACGGTACCTGCGCCGCAGGCACTGACCGGTGACCCTAAGGTGGCAGCGATGTCCAGGCCATCGTGGGTCCGCCAATCGCCCATGGTGTCGTCATAGGCAAAGACCTCTAAGCTGAAGTCCCGGAGCACCTCCCCCTGGACCGGCCACACATAGGCCGAGGTGGCCGCCGCTTTCTCCTCCGGTGCCATCTGCTCCTGAGGGGCGGGGGCCTCCTGGACGGTCTCAGCCGTCTGACCGGAGTCCTCCTCCGGCTGGTCTTCCCCGGCGGGGACCTTCGCCTCCGGCTGGTCCTTTTCCAGGTCCGCCTGGCCGCTGACAGCGGCGGCGGGATCTGACCCGAAGCCCTCGTTCAGCCCGGTCAGTCCGTTGAACAAATAATAGCCCGAAATTCCAATTGCGGCAACGCAGAGGAACAGGACTATGTAAAAGCCCTTGCCCTCCATGAAGTCGCCCAGCCGATGCTGTGTGCGCTTTTGCTTCATAGGAAACCTCCCGTGTGCGAATTCTTACGGCCTCCGGCTGGAAGCCGCCTTCAACGCCTATTCTTGACCGGGTCTGGTCTCCTTATTCAGGTCTCTGCAAAATTCCGTGGTTCATTCCACGCCGGTGAGGTCAAAGTTGGGGATATACTCTGCGGTGGCGGCGCTCTCCTCCTGAGAAAAACCCTCCAGGCCCAGGTTGTCCATGTAGGCCATGGCCGCTCGGATCTCGCTTTTCCGCAGGCGGCGGTCCAGCTCCGGGTAGTCCTTGGCCCGGCCCCAGGGGGTGTACTGGCTCATGAGGGAAAAGAGGATAGTCCCCGGCGGGAAAGTCTCGGCCACCCAGTCCATGACCTCCTTGGCCTGGTTCAGGTGGCCGGGCAGGAGCAGGTGGCGGAGGATGACTCCTCGCTGAAGGATGCCTTCCTCGTCCAGCACATAGGGGCCGGTCTGGCGGACCATCTCCTGAATGGCCGCCCGGGCCACCGTTGGATAGTCTGCGGCGGCGGCGTATTTCTCCGCCCCGGCCTCGTCGGGATATTTGAAGTCGGGCAGGTAGATCTGCACCTTGCCCTCTAAGGCCCGCAGGGTCTCCACCTTGTCATAGCCGCCGCTGTTCCACACCACCGGCACCGACAGCGGCTTCTCCAGGGCCTGCGCCACCACGTGGGCGTAGTGGGTGGGGTTCACCAGGTCGATGTTGTGGGCCCCCTGGGCGATCAGCTCTGCAAAGATCGCCCGCAGCCGGGACACGGAAATCTCCCTGCCGAAGTCCTGCTGGCTGATGCTGTCGTTCTGGCAGAAGACGCACCCCAGGGAACAGCCGGAGAAAAAGACCGTCCCGGCTCCCCGGGTGCCGGAGAGGGGCGGCTCCTCCCAGTGGTGCAGGGCCGCTCGGGCCACCACCGGGCTGTCCGGCATCCGACAGCGGCCCTTGGCCCGGGTCCGGTCTCCGCCGCAGCTTCTGGGGCAGAGGGTGCAGTGGGTGGGGTCATAGGATCGGTTCATCGCAATCCCTCCTCTACCAGCTCCTGAAAGGCCGAAAAGGCACTGGGAACTGCGTGCTCCTCCCGCAGGGCCGTCCGGTCTGCCCAGCACCACCCATCAGGCAGATCCGGGCCGGTGAGCACGCACTTCCGGGCGGTCATCCGCCACTCCACATGGGTGAAGATGTGGGTGCCCGCCCCGGCGAACTCCCGTTCTCCCCCCTGCAGGCCCCAGGCCTCCAGCGGGTCGGGCAGCTCGGCGAGCTGGTTGGGGTACTCCCACAGCCCCGCCAGCAGCCCCTTGGACGGGCGGCGGCGCAGGGCCACCTTGCCCTCATAAAAGAGCAGGTAGACCGTCCGCTCCTCTACCCGGCGGGGCTTCTTGGCCGGGCGGACGGGCAGCTCCCCGGCAATACCTGTCTGATGGGCCACACAGAAGTCCGCCGCCGGGCAGCGGTCGCACAGGGGCGCGCCGTTGGGCAGGCAGACCATGGCCCCCAGGTCCATCATGGCCTGGTTGAACCGCCCCGGCTCTTCCAGGGGCATGATCTCCCGAAGGGCGGCGGTGAAGTGCTTCTTGCCCCCAGTGGTGGTGATGTCCGTCCGGTCCCCTAAGATGCGGGCGGAGACCCGCAGCAGGTTCCCGTCCACCGCCGGGACCGGCTCCCCGAAGGCGATGGAGGCCAGGGCGGCGGCGGTATAGTCCCCCACCCCAGCCAGGGTGCGAAGCTGGTCATAGGACCGGGGGAATTCCCCGCCGAAGTCATCAACGATCTGGCGGGCGGCCTTTTGCAGGTTTCTGGCCCGGCTGTAATACCCCAGGCCCTGCCACAGCTTCATGAGCCGGTCCTCCGGGGCCTGGGCCAGGTCCTCCACTGTGGGGAAGGCCTCCATAAACCGGGCAAAATAGCCCAGCACCGCCGCCACGCGGGTCTGCTGGAGCATGATCTCCGACACCCACACCCGATAGGGGGTGGGCTCCCGCCGCCAGGGGAGGTCCCGGGCGTTCTCCCGGTACCAGGCCAGCAGGGGGATGGGAAGGATGGATAACGGATTTTCCATGGTGTTCTCCTCATGTGGTCTTGTTTTGAAAGGGTAATGGGCCGCGCCCCAGCCAAAGCCCCCATTTTCTCCGGAGAAAATGGGGCGAAAAGAGCGCCAGGGCGGCAGGCTGTCCATGGCGCGCCTACCCGCTCGGCGCGCAGGGACATGGGTGGAACCCTGTGAGGGAAGGCTCCGTTAGGTCTCGGCCAAAAGAGCGGCCAGGGTCGGGGGAAGGGCGTCTTCCAGGGCAATGGGTGCCCCGGTGATGGGTTGGGTCAGGGTCAGGGAGGCCGAGTGCAGCGCGAAGCGGTCCGGCAGCTCTGCCGTCTCCTCCCCGTAGAGAAAATCCCCTATCAAGGGGCAGCCCAGGTGGGCCATGTGGACCCGGATCTGATGGGTGCGTCCGGTGTCCAATTTCAGACGGACTAAACTGCGGCCCCGTCCGGTGGCCTGGACCTGATAATGGGTCCGGGCGAAGGCCCCCGTAGGCGTGACCATCCGCCGGAGGACCGAGCCCGGCTCCCGGCCGATGGGTGCCTCCACCGTCCCGGCCGCAGGGGCGGGGACCCCCTGGCATACCGCCAGATAGGTCCGGGTGAGCTGCCCCGTCTGGAGTTGCTGCTGGAGCAGTTCGTGGGCATGGGCGTGCTTGGCCACTGCCATCAGGCCGGAGGTCCCCCGGTCCAGCCGGTTCACCGGATGAAAGGCTGCCGTCAGGCCCTGGGCCGCATAGTGGGCCATGAGATAGTTGGCCAGGGTGTCCCCGTGGTGGCCCTGGCTGGGGTGGACCGGGGTCTGCCCGTCCT
>CAYNZG010000028.1:0-10895 GCA_964401525.1 uncultured Ruminiclostridium sp. | reverse complement strand
GTCAGCCTGTACGACCTGGACTTCGAATACCAGCGGTGACCAACAGCAATCCCCCTCCCAATCCGGGAGGGGGATTGCTTTATGCCTTCGTGCTGGGAAGGCGTTTTTTATTTGTGATGGTCCGGCTGACGCTCGTCGCCCAGGAAGAACACCGCCACGGTGCCCGGTCCGCAGTGAGAGGCGATGATGGTACCGATGTCGCAGAGGCGGATCTCCCCCTGGATGTTGGGGAACCGCTGTTCCAAGGCAGCCTTGGTCTCCTCGGCCTCGTGGAGGCAGTTGGAGTGGCAGACGAAGCACTTCCCGGCGTAGGCTGCGCCGCCCTCCGCGTGGGCCTCCATGGTGTCTAAGGTCCGCTGGATGGCGTGCTTCTTGCCCCGCACCTTGTCGTAGGCGATGATGCTCCCCTTGTCGTCCAGGCGCATGATGGGGCAGATGTTCAGCACTGTGGCCAGGGTGGCTACCGCCCCGGACATCCGGCCACTGCGGCGGTAGTAGTCCAGCTGGGTGGAGAAGAACTGATGGTGGACCTGCTTCTTGTGGGCCTCCACCCAGGCAGCGGTCTCCTCCAGGGAGGCGCCTCCGTCCCGCAGGTCGGCGGCGTAGTCCACCAGCAGACCATAGCCGGAAGAGCTGCACAGAGAATCCACGATGACCAGCTTTCGGTCGGGGTACTTCTCCTGCAGGACCTGGGCCGCGATGCGGGCGTTGTTGACGGAACCGGTCATACCGGAGCCCAGGTTGATATGGAGCACATCGCCCTGCTGCAGCAGACCGTCAAAAAACTCTTCGTATTGGAACTCGTTGAGCTGGGACGTGGTGGGCAGAGCGCCGCCCGCCAGCATGGCATAGAACCGCGGCAGGGCTTCCGGATCCCGGCCCATATCGTCTACATAGAATTGCCCGTCCTTTTGGTAACTATAAAACAGCACAGGGATCTCCCGCTCCGACACATAGGCGTAGGGCAGGTCCACCGTGGACTCACAGGATAAAATAAATGGATGCTTCATGCAAACTCCTCCTCTCATAGATATCATTACTTTTGGAACAAGCAATTATTATAGCACAAAAGGAGAGAAAGCGATAAGAAAAAGAATGTTTTTTAAACAGATCTCTTATAGTGTCAAAACAGCACGGTAGGCCGTGTGAATTGCCTCCCAGATCTGTCCGCCCCGGATCCGGTCCCCGATGGGGATGACTTTTTCACAGGCAGCCGCCAGGGCTTCCCCATAGGGAGCTGCGGGCCGGGTCCCCAGTGCTAAGACCACCCGGTCGCAGGGATAGACGTACTCCTCCCCGGTTTGGCTATCCACGAACCAGATGCGGTCCGTCCCGATCCGGGTCAGGGTGCGGCCCACCAGGAAGACCACATTGTTGGGCTCCAGCACGGCGGTCATGGCGTTGCGGTTGGACCCCAGCACCCCGGGAGACAGGCGAGGCGCAGCCTCCAGCACCAGCACGGCGTTGTCCTTCTCCCGCTGGGCCAGGACCTCGGCGGTCTCCAGGCCGGTCATGCCGGAGCCGACCACCACGACACTCTCCTCCCTGGGGGCCACCTCTCCCCGGAGGACCTCCGGGGCAGTGCAGACCATGGGGCTGTCCGTCCCCTGGATGGACGCGGGGACCGCAGACAGGCCGCCGGTGGCATCCAGGATGACATAGGGCTTCAGGGCCGCCAGCTCCTCCACCGTGGGTGCATGGCCCAGGCGGACCTCCACCCCGGCCTGTTCCACCCGCCGGATCAGGCTGCGGATGAGGTCCCTGATGCGCTCCTTCCGCGGGGGGCGTTCCGCCAGCAGGAGCTGGCCGCCCAGGCGGTCGCCCTGTTCAAAGAGGACCACCCGGAAGCCCCGCCGGGCCGCCGTCCAGGCGGCCTCCATGCCGCCGGGGCCGCCGCCCAGGACCACCACCAGGCGGCCTGCGCCGTCTGCGGTCAGGGTGGGCAGCTGGGCCTCATAGCCGGTCTCCGGGTTCACCGCGCAGGTGATGTGCCCGGCCTCGTAATACTTCCCCAGGCAGGCCATGCAGGCGATGCAGGGCAGGATCTCCTCCTCCCGCCCCTGGAAGGCCTTGTTAGCCCATTCCGGGTCGGCCAGATGGCAGCGGACCGAGCCGACGAAGTCCAGCACCCCCTCGGCCAGCAGCCGCTCGCCGTAGGCCGGGTCCCGGATCATGGCCACCGCCAGAACGGGGATGGACACAGCCCCCTTCACCGCCTTGGCCAGGTGCTTTCGCCAGCCCTGGCGGTAGTGCATGGGCTCCATGCTCTGGCTGAGCTTGCTAGTGGTGCCGGAGGCGCTGGCATTGATGGCATCCACGCCCCAGCTCTCCAGCATCTGGCAGATCTTCACCCCGGTGTCGGCGTGGTAGCCGTTCACCCCGATGTACTCCTCGACGGACACCCGGAACATCAGGGGGAAGTCCCGGCCGCAGGTGGCCCGGATGGCCTCCACCACCTCCCGCAGGATGCGGGTGCGGTTCTCCAGGCTGCCGCCGTAGCCGTCCGTCCGCCGGTTGCTCACGGGGCTCAAAAAGCTGTGGAGCAGGTAGTGGTGGGCACCGTGGATCTCCACCCCGTCAAAGCCGGCCTCCTTCACCCGCCGGGCCGCCTGACCAAACTGTTCCACGATGGCGGCGATCTCCGCCTCGGTGACCTCTCTGGCTCCCCCCTGCTTCTTGCCCTTGGTGGCGCTGGCAGAGATGAGATCCTTGGGGTTCAGCTTCGGGTCAGCGTTGGCACCGGGGTGAAAGAGCTGGGCAAAAATTTTGGTCCCATAGGGGTGGACCCGGTCGGCCAGCTGCCGGAAGGAGGGGATGTTCTCCTCCCGAGCGGCGTTCAGCTCCCGGGGAAACAGCACGCCGCGGTCCTCATCCACGCAGACCATCTCCGTGATGATGAGGCCCACGCCGCCTCTGGCCCGGGCCTCGTAATAGGCCAGCATATCCTCGGTCATGGTCCCGTCCGGCTGGGACAGGGAGGCGGAGGCCGCTGTCATGACCACCCGGTTCTTCAGGGTCAGTCCGCCGATGTGCCCCGGCGCAGCAAGGTGTTCATACATAGCAAAGGTCCCCTTTCGCGATCATTTTTCTCCATTCTATCGGGTTTCCAAAGGAAAAGCAAGACCGCCCTGTCTCCTCCACAAGGAGACAGGGCGGTCACCATCGATCCTATTCTATGCTGTTTATGCTTCTTCGCTTTCCGGGGCAGCTTCCTCGGTCTTGGCAGCTTTGGCGGCCTTGGCCTGTTCCTTTTCTGCCTTGGCAGCGGCCTCCTCGGCCTCCCGCTCCTCCCGACGGGCCTGCTTGACTTCCTTCTTCAGCTCCGCCAGATACTCCGGCGGCACCACGTTGGAGCCGTTGGGGTTGCGGATATAGGCCTGGATGTTCTGGGCCAGCTCCTCGGTGGAGGGGTGGACCACCACCAGGTTGTTCTCATAGGCATACCAGTAGCTCCGCTTCACGTCGGGCATCTCCTTGGTGATCAGCTGCAGGCTGGCGTGCCGGGAAGCCGTAGGCGGAGTGTAGATCACATCCTTGATGGAGGTGAAGGGGATGACCCGCTCCTTCTCCTTCATGCGGGTCTTGCCCAGACAGCGTATCACGCAGTAATCTAAGTAAACGTCCAGGCGGGAGGACCCGCCGGGCAGCCAGAAGATCATACCCTTGCGGATCTTTCTGACCTGCTCTTGCTTCTGTTCCTTCTTCTTCTTGCGTCCAAACATTGTTGGCTCCTCCATCCCTGATCGTCAATGATATCAGTATAGTCCTTTTGTGAGGAAAAGGCAAGGGGCAGACACTGTCCCGGTCAAAAGTCGATCTCGTCGGGGTCGTGGGAGGTGGCCGTGGGGGGCATGGCATCCAGCAGGGCCATGTCCTCGTCGGAAATGGCAAAGTCGAATACCCGGAAATTCTCCCGGATACGGGACGGGGTCACGGACTTGGGCAGGGGGACGATGCCGCCCTGCAGGCACCAGCGGATGCAGAGCTGGGCCACGGATCTCCCATATCTGGCCGCCATCTCAGTGAGCAGAGGATGGTCCAGCAGCTGGCCCCGGCCCATGGGGGACCAGGCCTCCACCACGATGCCGTTGGCCTGACAGAAGGCCCGTGTCTCCGTCTGAGGCTGGCCCGGATGGCACTCGATCTGATCCACCATGGGCTTCACCTCGCTGTCCATGAGGGCCTGCAGATGGCGGGGCTTGAAGTTGGACACGCCAATGGCCCGGATCTTCCCCAGCTTGTGGAGTTCTACGAAGGCCTTCCAGGTGTCCCGGTTCAGGTCCTCCCAGTTGGCATACTGCCGGGGGATGGCCGGCCAGTGGATGAGGCAGAGGTCCAGATAGTCGGTCCCCAGGCGGTCCAGACTGGCCAGAATGGAGGCCTTGGCCTTCTCATAGCCCCGCTCGGTGTTCCACACCTTGCTGGTCAAAAAGACCTCCTCCCGCGCCAGGCCGGAGGCCCGCAGGGCACGGCCCACGGTGGCCTCGTTGCCGTAGAAGGCAGCGGTATCGATGTGGCGGTATCCCGCCGCCAGGGCGGCTAAGATCGCCTGCTCTCCCTCGTCCCCCTCCGGGGTCTTATAGGTGCCGAAGCCCAACCGGGGGATGGTCACCCCGTTGGACAGCACGCAGGAGTCTGTCATGGTTTTCATTGGCGTTCCCTCCTTGAGATCACAGTTCCCTTTATTTTACCACGGCGCGCCGCAGTTGTATATGGGAACGCCGCCCTTTCCCTCAGTGCAGATCTAACTGCTCCACCTCGCTGCGGACGAAATCCTCGAAAGACTTGGGCTCGCGGCCCAGCAGCCAGGTCAGCACATTGGCGTTGCCCTGGAAGCCGAAGTTGCCGTAGGTATAGGCCAGGGCCCGGAAGGCCTCCTTGCTGTAGCTGTCCGTGATGCCGTTGCGCTGGATGAGCTCCTCGATGTCGATCTGCACCAGCTTGACATCCTTGCCGGTGACCTTCGTGAAGATCTCCACAGACTCGGCCGCAGAGAGGAAGTCACGGCCGCAGAGCTCATAGGTGGCGTTCTCGTGGCCCGGCTCGGTCAGGACCTTGGCAGCCACCTCGCCGACATCGCCGCCGTCCACGCCGGAGATCCGTGCGTTCTTGTCGTAGAAGCAGAAGGACAGGCCGCTCTTCCAGGCATCGGCCACCCGGAAGGTGTGGTGGTAGTGCATAGGCTGCAGGATGGTGTAGTCCAGCTTCTCCGTCAGGCCCTTGTAGATCAGGTACTCCTCGCCCTCCAGCTTTTGGGTGTGCTGGAGCAGGGTGCTCATCTGGGGGTGCAGGACGGACATATACACATACTTGGTGACCTTCTGCTCCACGGCGATGTCGATGGCCAGCTTGGCCATCTTTGCCTCCTGGTAGACGAACATGGGCGGGATGTACAGCACCTTGTCACAGCCCGCCATGGCCTGCCGCAGAACGTCAGCCTTGCTGGCGTCGCCCACAAAGGTCTCCTTCACGCCGATCTCCTTCAGGGCCTCCACCCCTGCGTTGATGTCCATGGCTCTCACATCGAGACCCTTCTTCACCAGCTCGGGGATGATCCTCCGGGCGGCGCTTCCGTTTGCGCTGGTTACTAAGATCATACTGATTCCTCCTGTTTCCAATAACCGTGGAACGGGTCTCCCCCGTTCCATCGAGAATGATCCTCTGCATTATAGTTCACGCAGGTTAACCAGTCAATCCCATCTGCCCCTTTGTTTGCCCTGAAGGGTACAACTGTTTTCTCCCTTTCGTTGGTTAAGAAACACCGATCCCGTTTTTGTTTGTTATCCACATATTCGTTGGCGTTCTATTGGTTGACGCAGGCGCTTTTCCCGGAACATAATCAAGCATCCTGAAATGGTTCGATCCAAAGGAGGCATAGATTATGAAAAAAGAAGTAAAAGATATGATGCTCGTTCAGCCGTCCGTTCCCTTCGTCGATGACGGCGTCACCCACGGGATCCTGTCCCATTTTGAACCCGGCACCAGAGTCCTGGAAAAGGGCTTCCAGCTTGACCCCAGATTCAAGCCCCTGGAATGTGATATTATTTTTGAAAAGGATGTCCCCCTGAAGCTGCGCGACGGTGTCACCATTTACACCGATATTTTCCGCCCTGTCACCGAGGAGAAGGTCCCCGGCATCATCGCCTGGAGCCCCTATGGCAAGAGCAGCGGCAACGCCCCCCGCTACACCAACATGTTCAAGATGATCGGCATCCCCGACAGCGACCTGTCCGGCCTGCAGAAGTACGAGGGTCCCGACCCCGCCTGGTGGTGCAAGGAAGGCTACGCCGTCTGCCATCCCGATCCCCGCGGCATCGTCCACAGCGAGGGCGACATCGTGATGCTGGGCTCCCAGGAGGCCGAGGACTGCTACGACTACATCGAGTGGCTGGCCGAGCAGGACTGGTGCAACGGCAAGACTGCCCTCACCGGCACCTCCTACCTGGCCATGACCCAGTGGGCCATCGCCGCTGAGCGTCCCCCGCACCTGACCTGCATCAACCCCACCGAAGGTCTCCAGGACGCTTACCGTGACTGGAGCAACCGCGGCGGTATCCCGGACCCCGACTTTATGGTCCTGCTGAGCAACGTCAACCACGTCCACTCCGGCGAGCCTGTCCTCCGGGAGGACATCGGCCGGGAGGCCTTTGAGTATCCCTTCGCCAACGTCCCCCTGTGGGAGGACAAGGTGACTCACCCCGAGAAGGTGGAGTGCCCCGCCCTGGTGGTGGCCAGCTACACCAATACCCTCCACAGCAACGGCACCTTCCGCGCCTGGAGATCCCTGGGCAGTCAGGAGAAGTGGCTCCGCATCCACAACTCCCAGGAGTGGCCGGACTACTACGCCGAGGAGAACCAGCAGGAGCGTCTGAAGTTCTTCGACCACTACCTGAAGGGCATAGACAACGGCTGGGAAAAGACCCCCACCGTCCAGTACACCCTGCAGGATCTGGAGGGCGGCGACGTGACCCACATCCCCTCCGAGTGCTTCCCGCCCGCAGGCACCACCTACCACAAGCTCTTCCTGAACGGCGGTGCCCGGATCATGGCCGAGCAGAATATGCCCGTGGACATCCCCGCTGAGTTCCCCGCCGTGCACACGCCTCCCCTGGTCCCCCAGGCCTCCTTCCTCTACACCGCCAAGGAGCGCACCGAGATCATCGGCTATCCCAAGCTGAAGCTCTGGGTGGAGACCAAGGGCACCGACGACATGGACATCTTCACCCTGGTCCAGAAGCTGGACAAAAATGGCAACATCCTCCAGCAGATCACCATCCCCAACAAGTCCGCCCGGGTCTATGACAACGGCGACTACGGTGCCTCCGTCACCTTCTACCCCGGTGCCAACGGCATCCTCCGCCTGTCCATGCGCCACCTGGACGAGAATGCAGACACCGAGATCAACCCCGTGTACACCTTTGATCGCAGCGAGAAGCTGGCCCCCGGCGAGATCGTCCCCGTGGAAGTGGAGCTCTCCGCCATGGGTCTGGTCCTGTACCCCGGAGAAAGCCTGCGCCTGATCGTCAGCGCAGAGAACATCCTGGGCAACATGATGCCCCTGGTCAAGCCCTATGTCCCCCACAACAAGGGCTTCCTGGTGATCCACGCGGGCGGTCCCTACGACTCCTACCTCCAGATCCCCATGAAGAAGTGATTCCCTCTATTCAATAAGCGGGAAATGGGTGTCTCCTCCAGCGGGGACTGTGCCTCCCGCAGGGCCCCATTTTCTCTGGAGAAAATGGGGGAAAAGAGCGCCGGGGCAAAGCCCCTGGCCCCCGTGGAGGCGGGTTCCGCACTGCAAAGTCTGTGCATCACAAGTTCCCATCGTGCCTGCGGCTCTGCGTCGGCAGGCCGTCCACGGCGCGCCCACCGGCTGGGCGCACGGGGACGCGGTCGATACCCTGTAAGGGAGGGCCATCCTAAGGGAATATGTTTCGAGAAGCTGAAACAAGCTCCACACCGGATGGTGTGGAGCTTGTTTTCGTTATAGCAATACCTTTTGGGTCGCCAGACTGACATAGGTGAACATACGCTGGAGGTCCAAGTCCAGGTCCCGTTCCGTGTGCCACTTGATCGTGGTCATGACCAGGGTCGCGTAGATGGTGGCAAAGTAGTCCTGAAATTCCGGGGACTCCGCCGCGTCCTTGAGGAGCCGTTCCAGGCACAGGTTCCGCAGAAGGTCCTCCATATCCCGGTAGAGGTGGACGGTGCTGCCCTCGCTCTTCCAGAGGGCCAGGATGGCTCTTCGATTCCCCTTGATGTACCCGTAGATGGCTAAGATGACATCCTGGACCTCGGAGAGGTCCTTCTGCTCGTCGAACCGCTTCTCGATCAGGTCCCGGATGGTGTCCATGCACGCCTGGGCCAGTCGCTCGGCCAGGTCGTACTTGTCCAGGTAATACTTGTAAAAGGTCGCCCGGTTGATCTTGGCGTTGTCCAGGATCTCCTGCACATGGATCTTGTCCAGAGGTTTCTCCTCCAGCAGGGTCAGAAAGGTCTCCCTGATGTTTGCTTTGGTCTTCTGCACCCGCAGGTCTTCCTTTTTCTCCGGCAACGTCATCCCCTCCAAACCCAGTATGATTTTTTAGTATAACACAGCCCCCGAGCCATTGCAATCGGCGCGGCCGCAAGAAAAATCAGTTTGCCATAGGGTGACAGGAACGCTTAAAGGGTCCCGTGGGGTGCCACGCCGATGGCATACTCCACCGCGATGGCCACCAGGACCACCAGCAGGGAGACGATGAACCCGTGGAGCATGGGCTTCGCCCCGGAGCGGCACAGGGCCTTGAAATCCGTGTTCAGACCGATGGCCGCCAGGGCGGCGATCATGAGGAACTTGCTGATGGTCTTCAGCCCGGCGGCAAGACCGGCGGGGATGAGACCCAGGCTGGTGATGGCGGACATGGCCAGGAAGCCCAGGATGAACCAGGGGAAGATGGACCGGATGCGCACCGGCACGGCCTGAGCCTCCCCGGCCTGCTCCTTCCGCTTCATGTGGACACCAACGGCGGCGAAGGCCAGCACGGCGGGGATGATGGCCAGGGTACGGGTGAGCTTCACCATGGTCGCAAAGTCGCCGGCCCCCTCGCTGAAGGCGTAGCCTGTGGCCACCACGCTGGAGGTGTCGTTCACCGCCGTGCCCGCCCACAGGCCGAAGGCCGCGTCAGACAGGCCCAGCCACTGGCCCAGCAGAGGGAAGACCACGATCATGATGGTGTCGAACAGGAACGTAGCGGACAGGGCATAGGCGATGTCCATGTCGTCGGCCTCGATGACCGGAGCAACGGCGGCAATAGCCGAGCCGCCGCAGATGCCGGTCCCGGCGTTGATAAGACTGCTGGTCTTCCAGTTCAGGCCCAGGGCGCGGCCGATGAGGGCACCTAAGCCGAAGCAGGTGGCCAGGGTGAAGACCATCACCGTCAGGGAGAACCGGCCCACGGTGAGGACGGTGGTGATGTTCAGGCTGGCACCCAGCAGGATGATGGCGAACTTTAAAATCTTCTTGGAGGTAAATTTGATGCCCGGGGCCGTCACCGGGGTGGGCTTGCGGACGGCATTCACCGCCATGCCGATGAACATAGCAATGACGGAGGCCCCGATGAAATGCAGACCAGCTGCGGCCTCTAAGTTTTCCAGCAGCTTGGCCACGGCGGCGATGACCAGGGCGATGGCCATACCGGGCAGATACTTTTGAATGGTTTTCATGTGTGCTCCTTCCCTCTTTCTTTTTGTTGCCTGTTTATTTTAGCCAGGTATCATGATAAAATAAAGGCATAATACGGAATATATTCATTCCATTTTAGAATCAAGAGGTGACACCGTGGAACAGAAGCTGGAAACCTTTCTGACCCTCTGCCGGACCATGCACTACGGCCGGGCGGCGGAGGAGCTGAACCTGTCCCAACCGGCGGTGAGCAAGCACATCCAGGCCTTAGAGGCCCAGTACGGCGTGCCCCTGTTCACCTACACCGGGCGGCGGCTGGAAAAGACCTGGCAGGGGGACCTGTTGGAGCAGTACGCCGCCTCCCTGCGCTATAATGAGGAATCGCTGCTGGCCCGTCTCCACCAGGCCCCCAAGCAGCTGCTGCGCATCGGGGCCACCAAGTCCGTGGGGGACTACATCCTCCTGCCGGAGATCCGGCAATTCCTGGCCCAGTCGGAGAACCACCTGGAGTTCCTGGTGGACAACACCGCCCACCTGCTGACGCAGTTGGAGGCCGGGGCCTTGGACTTCGTGGTGCTGGAGGGCATTTTCGACAAGGAACGCTACGACTGGTTCCTCCTGCGGCAGGAGCCGTACATCGGCATCTGCCGGGCGGACCACCCCTTCGCCGGGCGGCAGGTCCCCTTGGAGGAGCTGTTCACCCAGCGGCTCATCCTCCGGGAAGAGGGCTCCGGCACCCGGAACATCCTGGAGCGGGAGCTGGCCCAGCAGGGCTACCGCACGGAGGCCTTCGCCGACCAGGTGTGCATCAGCTCCTTCACCCTCATCCGGGAGCTGGTCCGGGAGGGCTGCGGCATCAGCTTTCTCTATGAGGCCGTGGTGAAGGGGGACGCAGGCTTCGGGCAGTTCTCCTGCCCGCCCCTGACGGGGATGCACGACCTGAATGTGGTCTTTTTGAAGCACACCGATGCCGGACGGGCCGCCCACCGCTTTTTACGGCAGTGACTCGATCGCAAGCAAAAGAAAACCCCCGAAACCGAGGTTTCGGGGGTTTTGAACCAGCAGTTGATAAAATCAGCGCTTGGAGAACTGGGGAGCGCGACGGGCTGCCTTCAGACCGTACTTCTTTCTCTCCTTCATTCTGGGGTCGCGGGTCAGGAAACCAGCAGCCTTCAGAGTGGGACGATACTCGGGGTTAGCCAGCAGCAGGGCACGGGAGATGCCGTGGCGG